>JAYRMB010000001.1:300000-480049 GCA_041904995.1 Azonexus sp. | reverse complement strand
TCGCATCCCATCTTGCGCAAAAGGCGGGCCTGTTTCTCGGTTTCGACGCCTTCGGCAACGACTTTCAGGCCCAAGGCATGGCCAAGGGTGATGATACCTTGAACCAGCGCGAGTTCTCGGGAGTCGTTTTCGATATCGATGACGAAAGAACGATCGATCTTGATCTCATCGATGTTATAGCGGTTGAGGTAACCGAGAGAGGAAAAACCGGTACCAAAATCGTCCAGCGAGATACGAATGCCGCGCTCGCGCAGGGCATTGATGACGTGGGTTGCGGTATCTGAGTTTTGCATCAGTACCCCTTCGGTCAGTTCGATGATCAGTTGTTGTGCTCGAACGCCGGTTCGTTGCAGAACTTCGTCGATGAACTGGATCAAGGTCGGCTGGTAGAAACTGGCCGCCGACAGGTTGATGCTGATCGTGCCGACCTCCTGCTTCCAGGCAAGCCAGTCAGCGATGGTTTCGCAGACATTGGCGACGAGCCATTCGCTGATGGGATGGATCAGGCCGCTTTGTTCGGCGATTGGGATGAATTTGGCCGGCGAGATCATGCCTCTTTCCGGATGCAGCCAGCGAAGGAGTACTTCTGCGCCGAGGAGTTCTCCGGTGTGCGCGCAAATCTTGGGTTGGAAGTAGGGTACCAGTTGGCCGCCCTGGTCGAGCGCGTTACGCAGGCCTCGCTCAAGGGCAACCCGCTCGGCGGCTTCGCGGTCGTGCTCGGGGTCGAAAAAACTGATTGGGTCGCCACCTTCGGTTTTCGCTGCATGTATGGCGCACAGCATGGCGCGCCGCATCAGTTCCGGGGTATCCGGAGCGTCCTGCGGGTAGAGAGCGATGCCGACGAATACCTTGAGTACTGTTTCCTGCCCTTGCAACATCATTGGTGCCGAGAGTTGCGTCAATACGGTCTTGGCAAAACAACGTATGGGTTCTGCGTTCGAAACGCCGCTCACCGCCAAGGCAAAGGCATGTTCGTCATAGCGGCCGAGCTTGGCGGCAAGGACGCACGCTTTGTCGAAGCAGCTGCACATCTTGTCTGGCGAGTGCAGGAGTTCCTTCAGGCGGTCGGCGAGGGCGCGCATGGCGCTGTCGGCAAGCTCCTGGCCGAAGACTGCCGATATTTCGCGCAGGCTGGCGATATGTACATAAAGGATAGCCAGCGAAATCTGTTGCCCCGAAGAAAACAGTTCGCGCTCGACCAGTTCGGTGAGGCGACTCCGGTTGTTCAGTCCTGTGACGCGGTCATGCCAGGCCAGGTCGCGGATGCGCTCTTCCTGTTCGGCGCGTTCGGTGATGTCCTGGGTAAATCCGGTGGCCCCCTGGTATTGGCCGTTGCGGTCGATATTCGGGAAGCCGCGTTCGTGAACTTGGTGCCATTTGTTCGGGTCGTTCAGATCTCGTAGACGGTAGTCCAATCGATACGGACGTCCTTCCTGAAGCTGGTTGCGCTGCTGGGTGAGCAAATCTCGGTCTTCTCGATGTACTCGAAACAGCAGCCTGGGGGCCAGGATGGGCGTGTTGATTTCTCCGATGATGTCGAGGTACTGACGCGAGGCAGCAGTGATGTTGCCCGCACGGTCCATGCTCCAGTTGCCGAGATGGGCGATCTGCTGGGTGTTGAGCAGCGTCATCTGGCTGGCAAACACTTCCTTGAACGCATTGGCCGAGCGCAGCAGGTAGCGGATGCGGTGCGGGAGCAGCGGAATGTTCAGTGGTTTGGTGATGAAGTCGGTGGCGCCGCTGCGGTAAGCTTCATCGATCGATGCCTGGTCATCGAGCGCGGTCAGCATGATGATGGGCAGGTATTCGAAGCGTTGCTGCTGGCGCAGCAGGCGACAGGTTTCGAAGCCATTGAGGCCGGGCATCAAGACATCGAGCAGAACGATATCCGGAAAAAGTCCCTCGTCGATCAACAAAAAGGCGCTTTCCGCCGAGTCGGTCGAACGTACCTGGAAGCCGTTTTGTTTGAGGATCGATTCGGTGATGGTGCGCATCACCGGTTCGTCGTCGATCACCAATACGGTTGCGAGGTCTTCCATAATCTCTTTCTGCTCAGGGCATTGCGGCAAGCAAGGTGGCGGCCTCGATGCGTATGGCTTCGAAGGTTTCCACGATCCGAGGGGCGAGTGCCTGCAAAGTGGCCAGGTCACCCTGGCGTGCCGCGCTTTCCGCCTCCTTGCATAGAGCCGAGAAGGAGAGGGCGCCGACGGCGGCACTGGAGCTCTTCAGGTTATGAACGAGACGAGTGATGCGCTCGAGGTCGCATGCGTCGTCCAGGCGGGAGAGTGTGTCAACATGAGCACTCCCTTCCTTGAGGTAAGACGAAAGGACCTGCTTGATGATCGGGCCGGCATTGTCGCCCAGACTCGTTTTCAGGTCGTTGAGGTTGATCAGGGGCTCTTCCAAGGGTTCTTCGGACACTGCTGCGGTGCACTGCTCGTTTTGGCCATTTTTCGTGGCGGGTAGCCAGCGCAGCATCGTTGTGCTCAAGCTGCCAATGGTGACCGGCTTGGAAATGTAGTCGTCCATGCCCGCTTGCAGGCAAATCTCCCGATCGCCCGCCAGCGCATTGGCAGTCAGTGCGATGATCAGTTGCCGTGGGCGCGCGCTGCTCTGCTCCCGTTGGCGTATTTCACGTGTGGCTGTCAGTCCGTCCATTATTGGCATCTGGACGTCCATCAGGGTCAGGTCGAAGCGTTCGCTTTCCAAGGCGGCAATCGCTTCGCGGCCATTGGTTGCGCTATGTACCCGGCAACCGAGGGAGAGCAGAATTTGCTCGAGTATCAGACGGTTGGTCTCGTTATCTTCGACCATCAAGACTTTGGCGTCGAAGTTCAAAGAGCCGCCGGCACTTGTCTTGCCAGGCTCTGGCTCAGCATCTCCGAGGAGGTGGAAAACACGGGCCAGTTCGGTCCATAAGGCAATATCGCCGAAAGGTTCGGCCAGACTAGCTTGTGCCCACTTGGGGAGAGCCGGGGTTTCGGTTTCGCCTGGACGGAAGTTATGAACGTAAACAGTAGGTACATCCGGTGGCGCAATGTGACCGTTTTCCACCTCTTCGAAACAGATCGAATCTTCGATGAGAATGGCATCGGGCGGAGCCTCGCTGAGCAACCGCATGCCCTCGCCGCAATTTCCGGCCAGGTTGGCTTCGAGCCCGGCCCAGTGCAGCATGCTGCTCCATCGTTCGCCATGTTCCCGGTCCCGGCAGAGGACCAGAATGCGCTTGCCGCGCAGTTGCGGCATCCACTCCGGCAAGTCGCGAGATAGGCTGGCAATCTGCTGAGGCAGATCGATTAGGAAGGTGGTGCCAGCACCGGGCTGGCTGTTGACGCTGATTTCGCCACCCATCTGTATGACCAGGTCGCGCGCGATGGCCAGCCCCAGACCGGAGCCGCCGAAGCGCCGGCTCATGCTGTTGTCGGCCTGGCGGAAGGGCGAGAAGATATCCTTGATGGCTTCCGGCTCAATGCCGATTCCTGTATCCGTGACCGAGATGTGCAGTCGAGGCCGATCTTGCTTCTGGCGCTTGGTCGAGACACGGATGCGGATGCCACCGGCCTCGGTGAATTTGATGGCGTTGTTGACCAGATTGGTGACGATCTGTCCCAGACGATAACGGTCGCCGATGATCTGTTCCGGCACGTCGGGTGCGACTTCGAACCATAGGCCCAGATCTTTCTTGCGTGCATTGGGAGCGAAGATCGAGGCGATGCTGACGATGGTTTCACGCAGGCTGAATGGGACCTGTTCGAGTTGCAGGCCGCCGGCCTCGATACGGGAAAAATCGAGAATGTCGTTCAGCAAGTGCAGCAGGCTATCGGCCGAACTGCGCAGGATGTTGAGTTGCGTTCGCTGCTGTTCGTTGAGCGGACTGGAGGCCAGCAATTCAGCGAAACCGATGATGCCGTTCATCGGCGTCCGGATTTCATGGCTCATGTTGGCCAGGAAGGCACTTTTTGCCCGGTTGGCCGCTTCGGCGACATCCTTGGCCTGACGCAATTCCTGCGTACGCTGTTCAACGCTTTCCTCGAGGTGGGCTCGATGTTGATCCAATTCGCTGTCGCGCTCGGCAATTTCCTCGAGCATGGTGTTGAAGGCATCGGCCAACTGCCCGATCTCGTCATCGGTATATTTTGTAGCGCGTTGGGCGAAATTCTTCGATTCTGCGACATCCTGAGCAGTTTCCGTCAGTGACCCGAGAGCGCGGAGCAATGGCGACTGCATGCGGCGGGCAATGAGCAGTGCAAAGAAGAAGGCGATCAGCGAAGCGGCAAGAAAGATCAGTGAATCCCGTTGAGTGTCATGCCAGACGCGCTTGAGGTTGGCAGTGAGGGAGACCGATCCGACAACACCATCCGCCGTTTGGATCGGCACGACGGTGGTGACATGGAGGAGGTCTAAGTAATTTTCCGCCGATGGGTGGAAATGATTGCCGTAGTTGGCCTGCGCGGACGTTTCACCGGCACTTCTGTCATAGCGATAATTGAAAATGTTGTCCGCGCCGGCCAGACTGGCGGCGTCGATATCCGGATGCTGGGCGAGCGAACTGAACAGGCGCTCGGCTCCGGCCAAATCCTTGAATTCGACCACGGCGCTTGCGTTGAAGGCGATGATTTCCGCCATCGAGCGAATTTCCTTTAGCTTCGCATCACGTCGGTGTTCAATCTGGTTTACGGCAAAAAATGCGAGCGTGAGCACTAGCCCGACTGTCATCGAGACGGCAAGAATGAGCGCAAGTTTGCGCTGGAGCGGCAGGCCATGGGCAGTCATCGGGTGCTCCCGATAATCTGGCGGGCCAGCCGCATCATCTGCGACGAAGGCTTGAGGCCGGCGCGGCCCATCGCATCGGTATTGATATCGAACTGCAGACGGCCATCCTGGCGGATCAAGGAAATGCCGCCGCCATCGCGAGCAAAGAATTCATTGTCGCTGACCGTCAAGATATTTTGTTTGTCCGTCCAGCGCAAAATAGCCCCAAAGCGTGCTTCTTCAGTGTCAGGAACAAAAAGTTCCTGACAGTCGGCAAGCTGATCCGGGCTGAAAACCCGACGAATACGTAATTCCTTGCCCGCAATCGAACGTCCTTCGTACGGGGCGAGATAGGGACCGAGGCTGTCACGTCCGAACAGGCAGATCGTGACCGTCGATTTGGCGACGGGCCATTCGATGTATTTCAGGAAGTTGATCAGGTAGGCCGCCTTCAATTGGCCCTCGGAGGCAACTTCACCAAACGACAGACCGCTGGGGAGCACTATGCTGAGTGCTAGCAGCAATGCGGTCAGGTGTTTGGTGAAAAAAATACGCATGGCGATCAATACTTCCAGCGTGCAACCAGATAGTAGCTGGGAACGATCTCAGTCGGGCGGGATGGAAGGTAGTCAGATACGAATTCGATCCGACGGCCACCAACGAGATTGCGCCCGATGAGCGCAAGTTCGAGATTTTTCTCGATCTTGTAGGCGTAACGCAGGTCCAGCGTCAGGTATCCCGGAACATTGACATAGTCGGTGAACGGGGCATTAAGGCGCTCGTAACCCGCTGAACCGCGAAGCCAGGCATCAAACTGCTGCTTGCTGTCTATATTCCATTGGGAACGCAGGGAACCAAAGTATTTTGGCGTCGATTTCTCGAAGGCTTCGTTGTCTCCCTGTACCGAACGATCGTCTGAACTGTCCATCTTCGCCTTCAGCCAACTGAGGGAAAGCTGGAGGCGCCAAGCGGGAGTGGCGAGCCAGTCGACGCTGAGCTCGGCACCATTCATCCAACCGGATTGGCAATTGCACATTGCCACGTCCTGAACCAGCGCACCGTAGGTGATACCCGACGAAGT
The DNA here is from genome assembly GCA_041904995.1 of Azonexus sp. Taxonomy (GTDB): domain Bacteria; phylum Pseudomonadota; class Gammaproteobacteria; order Burkholderiales; family Rhodocyclaceae; genus Azonexus. The sequence goes on along the minus strand of JAYRMB010000001.1, from coordinate 474,216 downwards.
GGTGAGGAGTGAAGGAGAACCTAGCAGCGTTCCGGAGCGAAGGTCTTGATAGCGATACCGGAAGGCTGCCAAGTCAGCACTCAGGTTGGCGGTGAGCTGTTTGCGAAAGCCAATTTCAGCACCTTCGCTTTTTTCTGGCTTCAGCGGCGAGTTGCCGGGCTGACTACGGATGAAGATGGGATATGAGCTGCTCGGATTGAAACTGACCGTGTTGAAAACGCTGACGTCCTGCTCGGCGCGGGCAGGTATGCGGGGCGATCTGGCATATTTCAACCAAGCGGTATCGGTGCGTGTCGGCGTCCACATTAGCGTCGCGTTCGGAGAGAAGGTATTTCCTCCTCGGTTGGCATGATCCCAGCGTCCGCCAATACCCAGGGACAGAGTGTCACGAATCAGGCTCCAGTCATCATGTATGAAAACTCCGTTGGAACGCTGGGTATAGTTGGCGTTGACCATCGACAGATAGAGCGGAGTCGGCGTATTGATGTCGTCACTACTCGTCCGGTGGCTGTAACCCCATAGCAGATCGTGGGCGTGAACTGAAAGCCTCCCTTGATAGTCGAAATCAAAGGTTGTTCTGTCTTCCTTGATGAAATTCACCACTTCGATACCGGATTGCGTAACACCGGTCTGCAGTGTTGATTCAATGCCGCTGTCGGAAATCCAGCGGTAACGCCCCATCAGCGTTTGGCTGTAATAGTTCTGCATGACAGGTATGCCTGACATCCCTTGGTATGACGGCAAGGGAACGGCAGTCATGTCGAAATTGGGCTTGGCAAGCCACTGATCCCCGAGACTTGATTTGATTGCGTTGAGCCAGATGCTCAGATCGTTGCCATTGGCGAAAGCGTGATCAAATCGTGCATCGATCACGCCGTTGTTCAAGCGATCTTCTGTGTAGGCCCCGGATCCAGAGAGATGGGAGGGTTCGGCGTGGCGACCTTGCGCCGATATCTTCCAGCTACTTTTTTCCCCCAACTGGCCACCCTGTCTGACGTAGAGTGAACCGGCGCGTTCGGAGCCGAGCGTTGCCGAAACTGCGCTACCCTGCTGAGAGCGGGCGTCCTTGCTGATGATATTGATCACGCCGTTGACGGCGTTGGCCCCCCACATGGCCGCACCTGGGCCGCGAATGACTTCGATGCGCTCAATGTCATCGAGGGCGATGGCGTCGCTCTCCCAGAGAACGCCAGAGAAAATCGGATGGTAGATGCTGCGACCGTCGACCAACACCTGCAATTTGTTGGCAAAGCGACCGTTGAATCCGCGTGATGAAACTGCATATCGACCGCTGTCGATTTGGGCGACCTGTATGCCGGGCACCATACGCAAGACGTCTGGAAGTGTGGAAGCGCCAGAACGCCGAATATCTTCGGCTGAGACGACAAAAGCGGCGGCCGGGACATCGTTGAGGCTTTGGCTTTTTCTTGAAACCGAGGTGATTTCGGTATTGACCAAGTCCTCCAGGCCCAAGACATCCAGAGTGTCTGCGGCCCACACGGGGGCAGAAATCAGGGTGGTTAGCCAAACTAATCTGCGCATGTTCATGCCGTTTGCTTATTCCAAGAGTTAAGCGTCTTATTTGGTAGTTTTTGTATTTTCCTCCCTGGATTAGTGTCAAGCAAGCTAAATTAACAAAAGCGTTAACATTATTTGGCGAATTTATTGTTAAATCTGCCAATTCGGGAGAAGCTGTAGCCTCTCCCGATTGCCCTCACTTTCGAAGCTTGGCGAAGGCCGCAGCCATTGCGTTGTTGGCCGGGGCCGGCGCATTTTGGCGAACTTGTTGGCGCGAGAGTGGGGCGCCGCGCTGCTGGCCGGCTTCGGCACTACGGCCCTTGCCCGGCTCGTCGCTCATGCGCATAGTCAGCGAAATGCGCTGACGCGGCAGGTCGACTTCTAGCACCTTGACCTTGACCACCTGGCCCGCCTTGACCACATCGTGCGGGTCCTTGACGAAGGTGTTGGAAAGGGCCGAAACGTGTACCAGGCCGTCTTGATGTACGCCGATGTCGACAAAAGCGCCAAAGGCGGCCACGTTGGTGACGACGCCTTCGAGGATCATGCCGGGTTGCAGGTCCTTCACTTCGGTGACGCCGTCGGCGAAGGTGGCGGTCTTGAACTCGGGGCGCGGATCGCGTCCGGGCTTTTCCAGTTCCTTCAGAATGTCCTGCACGGTCGGCAGGCCGAAGCGCTCATCGGTGTATTTGCTGGCGTTGACGGCCTTCAGCGTGCGCCCGTCGCCGAGGATTTCCTTGATCGGCTTTTTGAGGTCAATGAGGATCTTCTCGACCACCGGGTAGGCTTCCGGGTGCACCGAGGAGGCGTCGAGCGGGTTGTCGCCGTTGGGTACGCGCAGGAAGCCGGCGGCCTGTTCGAAGGTCTTGTCGCCGAGACGCGGCACTTTCTTGAGATCGTCCCGTGTCTTGAAGGCGCCGTTGGCATCTCGGTAATTGACGATATTGGCGGCCAATCCCGCGTTGAGACCAGAAATGCGGGTGAGCAGCGGCACCGAGGCGGTATTCACATCGACGCCGACGGCGTTCACGCAATCCTCGACCACGGCGTCCAGCGAGCGGGCCAGCTTGGTCTGTGAAACGTCGTGCTGGTACTGGCCGACACCAATGGATTTCGGCTCGATCTTGACCAGTTCGGCCAGCGGGTCCTGCAGGCGGCGGGCAATCGAGACTGCGCCGCGTAGCGAAACGTCGAGTTCCGGGAATTCCTTGGCGGCGAGTTCGGAGGCCGAATAGACCGAAGCGCCGGCTTCCGAGACGACGATCTTTTGCAGGCGGGCTTCCGGGTACTTCTTCATCACATCCTGCACCAGCTTGTCGGTTTCGCGGCTGGCCGTGCCGTTGCCGATGGCGACCAGTGAAACGCCGTGCTGGCTGGCCAGGCGGGCGATGCTGTGGATGGAGCCGGCCCAGTCGCAACGCGGCTCGTGCGGATAGATGGTTTCGGTGGCGAGCAGCTTGCCGGTGGCGTCGACGACGGCGATCTTGCAGCCGGTGCGGATGCCGGGGTCGATGCCCATGGTGACATGCTGACCGGCGGGGGCAGCGAGCAGCAGGTCTTTCAGGTTGCGGCCGAAGACGCGGATGGCTTCTTCCTCGGCGCGTTCGCGCAACTCGTTCATCAGTTCGAGTTCGAGGTGGGTGTAGACCTTCACCTTCCAGGTCCAACGCACGGTGTCCTGCAACCACTTGTCGGCCGGGCGGCCCTGCGCCTTGATGCCGAACTTGTTGGCGATGCGCATTTCGCAGGGGTTGGGGCCAGGCTTGAGGTTTTCTTCGTCAAGTTCGGAATCGAGCACCAGCGTTACCGACAGCACGCCTTCGTTGCGGCCGCGCAGGAGGGCCAGGGCGCGGTGCGAGGGCATGTCGGCGATGGCTTCGGCGAAGTCGAACCAGTCACGGAATTTCGCGCCTTCGGTTTCCTTGCCTTCGACGACCTGGGAGCGGACCTGGCCATGCTCGTTCAGGTATTCGCGCAAGCTGCGCAGCAGGTCGGCGTCTTCGGCGAACTTTTCCATCAGGATCTGGCGCGCGCCGTCGAGCACGGCCTTGGTGTCGGCGAAGCCGGCCTCGGCATTGATGTATTTCTCGGCTTCTTCGTCCGGCGTCAGTTCGGGGTTTTCCAGCAAGGCCAGCGCCAGCGGCTCGATGCCGGCTTCGCGGGCGATCTGGGCCTTGGTGCGGCGCTTCTGCTTATAGGGCAGGTAGAGGTCTTCCAATCGCTGCTTGGTGTCGGCGTCCTCGATTTCGGCTTTCAGTTCCGGCGTCAGCTTGCCTTGTTCTTCGATGCTGGCGAGGATGGCGACGCGCCGGTCTTCCAATTCGCGCAGGTAGCCGAGGCGCTCTTCCAGCGTACGCAACTGCGTGTCGTCCAGGCCACCCGTGACTTCCTTGCGGTAGCGGGCGATGAAGGGCACTGTCGCGCCTTCGTCGAGCAGGGCGATGGCAGCGTTGACCTGCGCGGGACGGACGTTGAGTTCGATGGCGATGCGGTGTTCGATTGGTGCGAGCATGAATGCGACGGACAGCTAAAAAAGGGCGTGAACTATGCGCAATCCGGCTGGAAATTACAACCAGCCATGGTGTAGGATGCTTGGCAAACTTATTCCATGCGAGAGGAGCGATTGATGAAGTTCGACACATACCTGTTCGGGAGCATTGAAGTTAGCCCTGAGAAAATTATTAATTTCCCGAAAGGCCTGGTCGGCTTCGAGCAATGCACTCGCTTCATCCTGGCGCACGAGGAAGTCGGTGATCAGCCGGCCAGCTACACGTTGCAGTCGCTGGATGAGCCTGCCTTGGCATTGCAGATCGTCGATCCGGCAACCTTGGGCTTCAACTACGAGCTGAATCTGACCGAGGACGAGAATGCGCTGCTCGGTGCGCCGTCGTTGCAGGATGTGGTGGTGATGCAGGTGTTGTTCAAGCAGGAAGAGGGCGGCAAGGTTACGATCACCCCCAGCCTGCGCGCACCGCTGGTGATCAATACCAAGGAGCGTGTTGGTCTGCAGAAGGTCATGGAGAACCTGCGTTCGAACATCGTTTTGTCGAACCTCTCCAGTCCGGTCTGATCGCAGGGAAACACCAATAGAGAAGCGGGGCTACGGCCCCGCTTTTGCGTTTACAGCGCTTGTAGTTTGTCGCGGTAGCGCGCCGCGTTGTCGACGTAGTGCTCGGCCGATTTCTTGAGCTTGGCGACGTCCTCGTCGGATAGCTGGCGCACTACCTTGCCCGGCGAGCCGACGATCAGTACCTTGTCGGGGAAGACCTTGCCTTCGGGAATCAACGTGTTGGCCCCGACGATGCAGCCCTTGCCGATGACAGCGCGGTTGAGGACGATCGAGCCGATTCCGATCAGGCTACCGTCGCCGACGGTGCAGCCGTGTAGCATGACCAGGTGGCCGACGGTGACGTCGTTGCCGATGTGCATGGGCACGCCTTCGTCGGTGTGGAGCACCGAGCCGTCCTGGATGTTGGTGTTGTCGCCGATGTGGATCGGGTCGTTATCGCCGCGTAGCGTGGCGTTCCACCAGATCGAGCTGTTCTTGCCCAGGCGAACGTCGCCGATCACGGTAGCGTTGGGGGCGATCCAGGCGTTTTCGCCGACTTGCGGGGTTTTGTCGCCGAGTTTGAAGAGAGGCATGAGCTTTCCTTGCGATTTTGGTTTTTGCCTATTTTGGCATGTGCACCGCAGCAGTGATAGCGGTGATAGTCTTGCGGCTGGCCGGGTAGCAAAGCGGGGCGATCGGGTCGCAAGGAAAGTACGTTTCATGAAACTTCATTCAATCAAATCTTGGCAATGGGTGTTGCTTGTTCTGGCGCTAATGGTGGCGCTCGACTGGGCCATTCAGCGTCCGGATGCACGCTCGCGTGAGCTCAACGCCATCATCGCCCAGGAAGCCAGCTCCAAGCTCAAGGCATATCCTTATCGCTTCACAGTGCTGCGGGTCGAGGGCAAAACCGCGGTGATGTCCACGCCGCGCAACTTCGACGTGCCAGCCTTTCGCATGCTGGGCGTGTTGTATCCGGACATCAATGTGAAGGATGCCAACAATCCGGAGTTCATCGCCGTCGAACATCTACTCGGCCAGATGCAGGATGAGGCGCGGCATATCGTGCTGGCGCAGCCGGGGATCGCCGAGGTGCGCTGGGAACTGGACAAGGCCTGGCTGCACCGGCAGGGCATCGAGGTGCCGGACAGATGAGGCAGCCAGGTTGATTCGCTAGCGTTCGATTTCTTGGCTGGCGAATTTCTGCACCACCAGGCTGCCCACCATGTCGCCTTCGACATTGACCATGGTGCGCGTGGTGTCGAGGATGCGGTCGATCGGTAGCAGAATGGCGATGGCCGCGGTAGGCAGGCCGACCGATTCGAGCACCAGTACCATGCTCAGCATGCCGACGCTGGGAATGCCGGGGGCGCCGATTGAGCCGAGCATGGCGACGAAGAAAATCACCATCTGGCTGGCGATGTCGAGTTCAATACCAGCCAGCCGCGCCACGAAGAGTGCTGCCGCCGCTTCGTAAAGCGCCGTGCCGTCCATGTTCACGGTAGCGCCAAGTGGCACGACGAAGCTGGCGATGTCTTTCTTCACATGCAGATGTTGCTCGGTGCAGCGTAGCGTGATCGGCAGCGTGGCGGCGCTGGAACTGGTGATGAAGGCAGTGAGCAGCGCCTCGCGCGCCCCCTTCAGGAAACGGAGGGGGGAAACGCCGGTGAGTAGCCACAGGATGCCGGGCAACACGATCAAGCCGTGAAACAGCGTCGTGCCGGTGACGACGGCAATGAAATGCCCCAGGCTGCCAAGCAAACGTGCATCCTGCGTGGCGACCAGTTGCAGCAGCAGGGCGGCGAGGCCGAACGGGGCGAGATGCATGATCCAGCCGACGATGGTCAGGCAGAGTTCCTGCAATTCTTCGATCAGGGTGCGGATGTTCTTGTAGCGCTCGCCGCCGACGACCAGCGCGATGCCGAGAAAAAGCGCGATCATCACGATGGCCAGGATGTCGCCCTGGGCCAGCGCCTTGAACGGGTTCTGGAAGAGGCCGCGCAGGAATTGGGCGATGTACTCGGGCAACGGCATCTGCCGCGCCTGATAGTTGGCCGTGGCCTCGGCGAACATCTCCAGGTGCAGCCCTTCGCCGGGTCGGAAGAGATGTGCTGCGCCGAAGCCGATGACGATGGCGATGCCCATGGTCGCAAAGAAGAAGAGCAGTGTCGTCACCCAGACGCGGTGCATCTGTTGGTGCGCCCGCAGGTTGGCGACGCCGGTGACGATGGAGGCAAAGACCAGCGGCACCAGCACCATGCGCAAAAGGTCGAGAAAGAGATTGCCGACCAGCTTGGCCCCGTACAGCGTGTTTTGCCCCAGCGGCGTGGCGGTCTGGCCGGTGAGCCACCAGCCGCCGGCGAGACCGAGCAGGCAGCCGATCAGAATTCGGGTGTTGAGCGAGCGTGCGTTCATGGGACTGACATGAATTCGGGAGGGGAGATTTTAGCTGCCCGGCGCGTATGGCATCATCGACATTTTGCTGATTACCATTTCACCATGGGCGAATTCGAAGCCTTGACCGCCGAAGTATGCGCCTTTCGCGATGCACGCGATTGGCGCCAATTTCACTCGCTGCGTAACCTGATCGTTTCGCTCAACCTCGAAGCGGCAGAATTGCTGGAGCTGACGCAGTGGAAAACCGACGCCGAAATCGACGCGCTGCCGACCGACGCCAAAGCTGCCGAGGAGTTGCGTGACGAATGTGCCGATATTCTGTTGCTCTTGCTGCTGGTGGCGGACAAGGCTGGCATCGATCTGCCGCAGGCGGCCTGGGCCAAGCTGGTCAAGAACAACGAGAAATACCCGGTCGACAAAGCCTACGGCTCGCGGGCGAAATACACCGAATTAGGCTGATTTTTTGAAAGCGTCATTCCCGCGCTCGCGAGAATGACGAATGAGCCGGTGGTTCTTTAGGCGGACTGGCTTTCGATGGTGTATTTCGCGCCCGGCCCCTGGGCGAGCAGTTCGGTCAGCCTGGGCAGGGTTTCGTGCAGTGTCTTTTCCAGCGTCCACGGCGGATTGATGATGAACATGCCGCTGCCGTGCATGCCGAAGCCGTCCTTGGCCGGCGCTTTGACTTCCAGCGTCGCGTGCAGCCAATCCTTCGCGCCCAGTGCCTTCAGACGGTCGGGCAACTGGTGGGATTCGAGCTTGGCTAGCATGGGGTACCACAGGGCGTAGGTGCCGGTGGCGAAGCGCTTGAGCGCTTCCTGCAAGCCTTTGACCACTGCCCCGTAATCCGCCTTGGTTTCGTACGATGGGTCGATCAGCACCAGGCCGCGTCGCGGCGGGGGTGGCAGCACGGCCTTGAGGCCGGTGAAACCGTCGCCGACCGTGATGTTGACCTGACGGCCGGCGCCCTTGAAGCATTCGATCAGCAACTTGCTGTCGGTCGTGTGCATCTCGAACAGGCGCAGACGGTCGCCATCGCGCAGCAGTTTTTGTTCGAGCCAGGGTGAGCCGGGGTAATGCCGCAGCTTGCCGTCCGGGTTGAGCATTTTTACCGTTTCGACGTAGTCCACCGCAGCAGTGGGCAGATTCGGTTCGTTCCACAGCCGGCCGATGCCATCGACGTATTCGCCGAGCTTCCTGGCGTGTTCCGATTCCAGCGCGTAGCGCCCGGCGCCGGCATGAGTGTCGACAATCCAGAAAGGCGCAGGCTTTTCAGCCAGATAGAGCCCGATCTGGATCAGGATGAGGTGTTTCAGCACGTCGGCGTGGTTGCCGGCGTGATAGGCATGGCGGTAGCTGAGCATTCAGGGAATCAGAGTGACGACGGTTCGAGGGCATAGAATTCTAGCCCGTCGTTGGCCTCGATGCATTTCCCAATGCGATGTTCCACGTTTCGTCCAGGGATGCGTAGCGTCACACGGTCGCCGGTTTTTACTACGCCGGGCGGTACGATAAGCCCAGGAAAACGGCCGTAGGCCGGCAGCGTGTGCAGGAAAATCACGCGCGGCCCTGCTGTCTCGTCGAGGGCAAGTTCGGCGACGCTGACTTGCGGCGACATCAGTTGCAGGCCGAGTTCCAGCCGGTTATTGGTCGAGGAGATGCGCCGCACTAGGCAGACATGTACCTTGCTCGATTCCCGCGGCTGTAGGGCGAGCACATCGCCGACACCCATCTGCCATTTTTCGCCCTTGATGAAGCGCAGGCGGAAGCCATCGGGACTTTCATCGACCATCGCCCATTCGCTGGAGGCAAAGTCGCGCGCATCCTGGCGCCCGAAGGCATCGAGCGAGCGGCGCGAGAAGGCGCGGCCGTCGAGGAAAGCGACAACCTGCGATAAGCCGCCGACGACATCGCCGCGCGGCCGGAATTTAGTTCGGCTGAAGCGGCGCGATCCTTTACCGGCAATGGCCGTGCGCAGCGCCTGCAATATGCCCGGGGCGGCTAGCAGTTCGGGCTCGATGCTCTTGCCGGGGATGCGCGCAATGTTGCGGTCTAGCGCCGACAGGACCTGGCTGCAGTCAACGATCAGGCAACCATAGATCGAGCTACCGGGACTGACCTTGCTCAACGGAGAACCCGGCGAACCCTCGTCCGGGCGAACCAGGAAGCAGCTTTCGCTCTGGCGCGTATTCAGGGTATCCGGGGTGACTTCGGAGATCACCGCATAGGCGGCAAGCTGCCGGGTGCAGGAAAGCAGTTCGTCCAGTTCACTGCGATGCAGTTTGTTCGGCTCGATATAGGCGAAGAGCAGGGCTTCGATGTATTCGTGCTCGATCGGTGCCGTTTCGCCGTTGAGCGGCATGGTCAGCGGGTCGCAGCCCATGCGGTAGAGGTCGTGCAGCATCTGCCAAGAGGTCGCCGAGGGCATCGCGTAAGCACGATAGGCCAGGCGCTGACGTCTGGCGACCAAGGCCATGGCACGCTGGATGGCGCGATGGAAAAGATGGCTCAGGCCCTGGTGTTGCGGGTGCTTGGCAATGCTGCGAGCAAGATTGGCGTAGGCGTGAGCCATGCCTTTGATCAGGTTGTCGGCATGCAGTGCGGATGTTGTGGCGGCTAATGGTAAAGGGAGTACGGCTTGCGAAACGTAGGCTTCCAGCACTGGTAGCGTCGAGTCGGCAACATGGCGGATATCTTCCAGCAACTTGAAGCGCATGTGCAGATTGCTCTGCCCGGCGGCGGCCGGCAGAACGCTACTGGTCAGGCGGACGACGACTTCCTGCGGAGGCAGTCCGGCGGTCGCTTCCAGCAGGCTGTGCACGTTGGCTGCAGCCTTGTCTTCTGTATGGCCGTTGGTGAAGGGCAGCAGGTCGCGGAACAGTTGCAGCGGAGAGTTCATATGTCGAACGGGTAATGGCGCGCAGCCCGATTATCTCCCATCTCGACGTCATTTTCTGTGAGTTATTACCGCTTTTTCGTATACTCGGCCGATGGATCTGCTCGAATTGCTCTTCCTTCTCCTCCTCGGCGGCCTGGTCTGGTTCTGGCTGGACGGCCTGAAAGCCCGGGAAATCGGTATTGAGGCGGCGCGCGCCGCCTGTGCGGAGGAAGGGCTGCAATTGCTCGATGAAACCGTAGTCGGCCGCTCGACGGCCTTCGCACGCTCCGACGATGGGCGGCTCATGCTACGCCGCGTCTTCGCCTTCGAGTACAGCGATACCGGCGACAACCGGCGCAGCGGCAGCGTCAGCCTGCTTGGTCACGAGGTCGAGTTGCTGCATGTCCGGCCCAATCTTTACGTCATTCCGAAAGCTCATGAAACCTTACATTGAAACCATCGATTTCCACGGTACCGAGGCCTTGCGCCTGCGTGGCCCCAAAGGCTCTTCGGCTGTCATCAGCCGACTTGGCGGGCAGGTGCTGTCCTGGGTGACGCCGGATGGTCGCGAACGCCTTTTTCTCTCGGACAAGGCCGTGTTCGATGGCAGCAATCCGATCCGCGGCGGCGTTCCCGTCTGTTTTCCGCAATTCTCAGGACAGGGCTGCCTGCCGCACCACGGCTTCCTGCGTACGCGGTACTGGGACGTGGCTGCGCAGCGCAGCGGTGACGACTACGCGCTGGTTACCATGGAAACCAGTGACGATGAGGCGACGCGCCAGCTTTGGCCGCACGCCTTTCGCGTCGAACTGACCCTGATGCTCGAGACCGATCGTATCGACCTCGAACTGTGCGTAGCCAATACCGGCGAGTCCGATTTCGACTTTACCGGCGCCCTGCATACCTATCTGCGCACCATCCAGGTTGAGGATGTGGCCCTGGAAGGCCTTTACGGCTACAACTATTGCGATGCGGTGAAGGGCCGGCAGGTCGTGCGCGAAACTGGTACTCATCTGAGTGTCGAGCAGAAGGTCGATCGCATCTACCGCGATGTCCGCCGCCCGCAGTTGCTGCAGGCGGGCAACCTGAGCCTCGGCATCCAGAGCCAGGGTTTTCCGGATGTTGTCGTGTGGAATCCGTGGGTCGAGCAATGCGCGGCACTGCCCGACATGCCGGCCGACGGCTGGCGCCACATGTTGTGCGTCGAAGCGGCTGTGGCTACCGAAGCAGTGACTGTCGAGCCGGGCGACGAGTGGTACGGTCGGCAGACGCTGGTGGCCGTCTAGGCGCTGCCTCGATTGGCTGCACCGATTTGATTTCGGTTAGGGCATCGACCGCGAATTCTCTTTAGCCTGTCGGCAATGCCGATAGCCTCAGAGGAAGACCGATGCCCATCCAGCCGCTCAGCCTGGACAGCCTGTTCGATGCGCTCGCCGCAGGTTGGCGCATGGCGCAGCAAACCTTGGCCGTCAGTCTGGCCTATGCTGCAATCTTCGTCATCGGCGGCGCCATTATTTTCTCCTTGCTGCTGACCCAGGGCTGGACGCCATTTGCTCCTGCCGCAGCCGGGGCTTTCATGCTGCTCGGGCCAGTGATCCTGGCCGGCTTTTTCGGTATTGCCAAGGCAAGCGAGGCCGGCCAACCGGTGGGCATGGCGACGTTAGCCGGTGGTTTTTCCGGGGCAAGTCGGGCGCTGTGGGCGCTGGGGCTGATTTGCGGCCTGCTCTTCATGATTTTCGTGACCGATGCGGCCATTCTTTACGCCTATATGCTGGGCGGTACGCCGATCTGGTTCGGCGAGTTGCTCGCGGCAGGCGGTGGCGTCTCGCACTTCGTGCTGTGGTCGTCGGTCTCCGGCGCCTTCATCGCTTTCCTGCTCTACGTGGTTTCGGCGTTTGCCGTGCCCTTGTTGTGCGAGCGGCGGGCGGGCTTGGTACAGGCCGTTGTGGTGAGCGTGCGTGTGGTGTTCGGCAATTTCTTCGTGGTCATGGTCTGGGCCTTTCTGCTTGCTGCCCTGATGATTGGCAGCATCCTGCTCTTGCCCTTGCTCCTGTGGACCTTGCCCTGGTTGGCCTACGCCAGCCTATTTTTGTATCGTGCAGCGCTGCCGGAGTGAGCGCCTAGGGGATTTGGTTTTTGCCAGATTTTGCCAGTGCACCGCAGCAGTCGCGAAAGCCAGCGTCAGTGTGACAAAAGTCGCCTGATCCCGGGAGAACGCTTCCTAGCAAGGTTATAATTCGCCGTTTTCCCAGCCAGTTAGCCGCCGTGTCCGTACTAGACGAAGAAATTTCCCGCCGCCGCACCTTTGCCATCATTTCCCACCCCGATGCGGGTAAGACGACGCTGACCGAAAAATTGCTGTGGTTCGGCGGCGCCATCCAGGTGGCCGGTGAAGTGCGCGCCCGCAAGGCCTCGCGCCACGCGACTTCCGACTGGATGGAGCTGGAAAAGCAACGTGGCATCTCGGTGACCTCGTCGGTCATGCAGTTCCCGTACCGCGAGTGCATGATCAACCTGCTCGACACCCCGGGCCACGAAGACTTTTCTGAAGATACCTACCGCACGCTGACCGCCGTGGATTCGGCGACCATGGTCATCGACTCGGTAAACGGCGTCGAAGCGCAGACCATCAAGCTGCTCAACGTTTGCCGCATGCGTGACACGCCGATCCTGACCTTCATCAACAAGCTCGACCGCGAAGGCAAGGAACCGATCGACCTGCTCGACGAAATCGAGTCGGTGCTCGGCATGCAGTGCGCACCGATCACCTGGCCCATCGGCATGGGCAAGCGTTTCCGCGGCGTCTATCACCTGTACGACGACACCATCGCCTTCTTCGATCCGCAGGCCGAGAAAGGCACGGCGGAGATTATCCAGGGGCTGGATAATCCGCGTCTGGACGAACTGATCGGCACGCAGGCCGACGAATTGCGTACCGACATCGAACTGGTGCGCGGCGCGTCTCACCCCTTCGACGCGGCGGATTACCTCGCAGGCAAGCAGACACCGGTGTTCTTCGGCTCGGCGGTGAACAACTTCGGCGTGCAGAGCCTGCTCGACGCCGTGGTCGAACTGTCGCCGGCGCCTATCGCGCGACCGGCGCTGGCCAAGGGTGAGGCGCGTCAAGTGGCGCCGAACGAGGCCAAGTTCTCAGGCTTCGTGTTCAAGATCCAGGCCAACATGGACCCCAAGCACCGCGACCGCATCGCCTTCCTGCGCGTGTGTTCTGGCCGCTTCGACCGGGGCATGAAGGTCAAGCAGGTCGCCACCGGCAAGACGCTGTCGATCAACAACGCCATCACCTTCATGGCGCGCGACCGTTCGACCGCCGACGAAGCCTGGTCCGGCGACATCATCGGCATTCCCAACCACGGCACCATCCGCCTCGGCGAGACCTTCACCGAGGGCGAGGACCTGCGTTTCACCGGCATTCCGTCCTTCGCGCCGGAAATGTTCCGCCTGGCCCGCATCGCCAATCCGCTGAAGATCAAGCAGTTGCAGAAGGGCTTGCAGCAACTGGCAGAAGAGGGCGCGACCCAGTTGTTCAGGCCGATTTCCGGTTCCGACATGATTCTCGGCGCGGTCGGTGCGCTGCAGTTCGACGTGGTGGCGCATCGCCTGGAGCACGAATACGGCGTGCAGGTGATTTTTGAGCACTACAACTGCGCCACGGCGCGCTGGATCGTTGGTGACGCCGGCGAACTGCGCCAGCTCTCCGACCGCTACAGCGCCAACGTGGCACTCGATGGCGCGGACGATCCGGTCTATCTCGCGCCGAACAATGTGTACCTGAACATGGTGCAGGAAAAATACCCGAACCTGCGCTTCCTCGAAGCGCGTGAGGTGGCCTAAGTGACGGTCCGGGTCCAGGAAGCGGATTTCGACGTCGGCGCCGAATTGGCGGCGCTGCGCGCCGGCGATGCGCGCGTCGGCGCGCTGGCCAGCTTCCTCGGCCTGGTGCGCGACATGAACGACGGAGCGAGCGTTTCCGGCATGACGCTGGAGCACTATCCTGGTATGACCGAAAAGTCGCTCGAAGCCATCGTCGCCGAAGCCAGGCAGCGCTGGGATATTTACGATGCCTTGGTCATCCACCGCGTCGGGCCGCTCAAGCCCTGCGACCAGATCGTGCTGGTCGCGGTGACCAGCGCCCATCGCGGAGAATCGTTTGCCGCCTGCGAGTTCATCATGGACTACCTGAAGACCCAGGCCCCGTTCTGGAAAAAGGAAGCCACGGCAGACGGCGGTCGCTGGGTCGATGCGCGCGAGACCGACGACAGCGCAGCAGCGCGCTGGAAGTAGGCGATGGCAATCAGCGAGCGACGTAGACAGCTTGGCCTTGGCCTGCTTGTTTCCTCTCTCATGGCAAGCGCGCCATCGGCAATTGCCCAGGAACTGCCCAAGGTGTTGGTGATGGGCACTTACGCTTCCGAATTGCCTAGCGAAGAGTTGGAGAAACTCGAGCCGCTGCGTGAAGGTCTGGAGAAGCGACTGGCGGCTATCGGTTTTCCGGTAAAAATCGAAATCGTCATCTTTCCGAGTTACGAAGAGGCCGTTCTGCAGGTCGCCCGCAACAAGGTGGATTTTGCGCGCATGGGGCCAGCCAACTACGTCTTGGTCAAACGGCAGAATTCAGGACTCAAACTGCTGGCAATGGAAACCAAGGGTGGCGCGAAGCAATTGACGGGTTATATCTCTGTTCCCGAGAACTCGTCAGTACGGAAGATTCAGGATTTGCGGGGAAAAAGAATTGCTTTTGGCGAGCAGAACTCGACGACAGGCAGATATTTTCCCCAGGCCGCACTGGTCGACGCGGGTATTTTCGCAAGCGATTTGGCGGGATATCGCTATTTAGGCCGACACGACAAGGCACTTTCGGTACTTGCGGCTGGCTCCTTCGATGCGGCGTCGAGCAACGAGGTGAGCTTTGAGAAGTATGGTGTCGTACGCAAGTATCGCATCATCCATACGATGAAAAGTCCGGCGCACGCCTGGATTGCGCGTAGCGACTTGTCGGCTCAAGTTGTCGAGAAACTCAGGCAGGCGATGCTTGCGACGACCTCGGCTGAACTGTCCGGTCTCAAGCGTGATGGAATGGCTGCAGGTTCCGACAGCGAATACGACCAAGTGCGCCAGGCCATGAAGACGGCGCTCCGGTTCGCCGATTGATTGCACTGAGTTTTTTCAACTCGCAAAAGAAGAACGGGCCGCGTCTGCGGCCCGTTGCACATGGAAGCGTTTGTCTGTCAGACGCGGAAGTTGCCAACCGCTTGATGCAGCGAAGCCGACAGTGAGTGCAGGTGGCGTGCCGCGTCTGCTGTATGGCGAACGGCGACTGCACTTTCTTCCGACATCTGGGCAATGCTTTCCAGACGACGGGCGATTTCGTTACTGGCAGCGCTTTGCTCGTGGATCGAATCCGAAATGCCGTTGACCACCTCGGTCACGCGCTCGGCGCCTTCGCGGATACGATTGATCGACTGGCCGGCCTGATTGGCCAGTTCGACCCCATTGCTGACCTGAGTGACGCCGGTCTGCATGCTGGACACAGCACTACGCGTACCGCTCTGGATCTTCGAAACCATGTCGGTGATTTCGGTGGTCGACAGGCTGGTCCGCTCGGCCAGCTTGCGCACTTCGTCGGCAACCACAGCGAAGCCTCGGCCTTGTTCGCCGGCTCGTGCTGCTTCGATGGCCGCATTCAAGGCGAGCAGGTTGGTCTGATCGGCGATTTCCTTGATGGTATTGACGATGGAGGTAATCTGGTCGGACTCGCGGCCAAGATCCTCAACAATCTGCGACGACGCCTGAACAGCTTCCGAAATCTTCTGCATCTCGTTGGCTGCACTGTAGATGACCGTGGCGCCTTCGGAAGAGATGTTGCCCGCTTCCTCGGAAATCTCGTTGGCCTCACGGGCGTTATCGCGTACCTGGTCGATGCTGACTGCCATTTCCTCGACCGAAGCAGCCATTGACGAGGCGGCATCACTCTGTAGTTTGGCGCGCTCTGCCACTTCTTCGGAAGCTTTCAGCAACTGGTCGGCCGCCGAGGACACCTGTTCGGCATTGCGCACGATGGTGCCGATGGTGTTGCGCAGGTTGTCCTGCATGTTGCCAATATTGGCGAGCAGGCTGTCTTTGTCACCAGCCGCGCATTCGACCGGGGTGGCGAGGTCGCCGGAAGCGATTCGTTTGGTGATGGCGGATGCTACCGCAGGGTCACCACCCAGAGTCTTGATGATATTGCGCGACAGCAGCAGCAGCGAAACGATCACGAAGCCACCAATGCCGATACCCCAGATCAACAACTTGATGGCGTCCTGGCGGAACTTGGCGTCGACGTCGTCGATATAGATGCCGGAGCCGATGACCCAGCCCCAAGGCTGGAAACCTGCGACATAAGAGATTTTCGGTACGCCAACATCTGAGGCCCCGCCCGGTTTCGGCCAGTAGTATTCGACGAAACCGGCGCCTTGCGTTTTGACGACCTGATTCATTTCAGCAAAGAAAAACTTTCCGTTTTTGTCCTTGAACTGATCCAACTGTTTACCGTCGAGTTCCGGTTTGATCGGGTGCATGATCATCATGTGATTCATGTCCTGAATCCAGAAGTACTCGACCTTATCGTAGCGCATGGCTTTGACCGCATTTTTGGCCGCCTTCTTGGCATCCTCTTCGACCATGCGCCCGGCCCGGACTTCGCCTTCGTAATAAGCCAATGTCGCATTGGCGACTTCAACCAGATTCCGGACCTTGTCCTGGCGATCACCCAGCATCTGCGACTTGCTGTTGATCAGAAGGACGATGAACAGCACTGTCAGCGCAAGCACTGTGGCGACAGACATGGCCATCAACTTGCTGCGTAAGCTCATTCCTCCCGCGGACATAGCTTTCTCCTTGAAGCGTAGTTATTTCTTAATGTTTCACTAATTTGAAATTCTAGCAGCCTGTCGGACTTGAGTCGACCGGATCAAAAGAATTGAGTTTGCGAGGCCGAAATTCGCTTATTTTTACTTGAGGACGCACGATTCCCCCTTGCTTTCGCTACTGCGGACGCAATACGGCCATGCGCTTCAAATTCCATGCGAGGCAAACCAGTATCCACTCCCCCGTGACTTTCTTCAGGCCGCGTAGGGAGAACTGGCGAAAGCCCAGCACAGACTTGATGATGCCGAACACGGGTTCGACGGTTTGCTTGCGCAGGGCGTAGAGCGCCCGCCCAGCTTTGGTTTTCAGCTTGTGCGTCATGGCCTGGGCGGGCGTTGCATCCGCTGGCAACGCCGCCGGCTCGGTAAAGCGTTTCTCCGGCCCAGGATGATGCTCGTCCCGCTTCACCGCAATGAACGGGTCAATCCCCTGCGCCTCACAGGCGTCGACATTCCTGGCGCTATAAAAGCCCGTGTCCGCCACGAGCGCCTTCGGCTGCCCCAATGAGGCAGGCAGCGCCGCCAACTGCTTGAGCATCGGCAATACTTGTTCCTTGTCGTTGCAGGCTTGTGTCACGCCGGGTACAACAACCAGCATGCTGCCCGTATCGACCGCGGCCTGTGCGTTATAGGCTTGCTCAAAGCCACCGCCGGCGACCGGCATGATCCGCGATTGCTCATCCGTCAGATTCAGTTGGTCTTGCGCCTTCGGTCCGGCTGTCGGTGGTTTCGGCGGCTTGCCGCCGGGTCTCTTGCCGCTTTCCTTCGCCTTGGCTTCGCGACGCGCCAACTTGCGCTCGTACTCGGCTTGCTCTTTCTCGAAACGGACTTGGGCACGTTCCTCGATCTTGGCCTTGGCGGCCGCCATGGCCTCCAGTCGCGCCTGGCGGCGGGCAATTTCCGCCGGTAGATTCATGCCGTCCGGCACCGCCGATTGGTCAGCCTGTTCTGCCTGCGCCAGCAAGGATTCGACTTCTGCCTTGAGCTGGATTTCCAGCTGTTCAATGTGGCCGTGTGACAGGGCGCTGTGGCGGGAGGCATTCGCCTTGACCTTGGTGCCGTCCAGGCTGATGGTGCCCAGCTTCAGGAGCTTCATTTCCCGCGCCATCTCAAGCACTTGCACGAATAGGCCGGCTAACTCGTCGAGAAAGCGTCGGCGAAAGGTCGCCAGCGTGTCATGGTCAGGGTGCGTACCGGCCGCAATGAAGCGAAAGGCCACCGAATCATAGGTCGCCCGCTCAATCTTCCGGCTTGAGAACACCCCGTTGGCGTAGCCATAAACCAGCAACGCCAACAACACGGAGGGGTGATACGCCGCACTGCCCCGACCCGCATAGGCTTTCTCCAACGCACTGACATCGAGCCCATCAACCACCTCAACAATAAACCGCGCAAGGTGGTCTTCCGGCAGCCATTCATCGACTGAGGGAGGAAGCAGGTAGCCGGTCTGGCGGTCAACGGGATGGAAGCGACTCATTTCTCAAGAAGAATTCAGTGGGCAAGCGAACATTATCCTATTGGCAATGCGTTAGTCCGACAGGCTGCTAGCCCAAAGCGCGCAGAAACCCACGAATTTGGCGGCTTTTGATCATTTTTCGCAATCGCTTGAAATTGCAAGGAACACCCCCATCTCCTGGACATCTGAAATATCGTCCTTGGAGGACTTCCATGCGTCTGGATAAATTCACGACCAAATTCCAGCAAGCTTTAGCCGATGCACAAAGCTTGGCGCTCGGTAACGACCAGCAGTTCATCGAACCGCAGCATTTGCTACTGGCGTTGATCAATCAGGATGATGGCGGCACGAGTTCTTTGCTCTCACGCGCTGGCGTCAACGTGCCGGGGCTGAAGCGGGATCTGGAACAGGCGATGACCCGTCTGCCCAAGGTCGAAGGCCATGGTGGCGACGTCCAGGTCGGGCGCGATCTGACCAATCTGTTGAATCTGACCGACAAGGAAGCGCAAAAGCGTGGCGACCAGTTCATCGCCAGCGAAATGTTCCTGCTCGCGCTATGCGAGGACAAGAACGAGACCGGGCGCATCGCCAAGCAGCATGGCTTCTCCCGCAAGTCCATCGAGGCGGCCATCATGGCAGTGCGCGGCGGACAGGGCGTCGATAGCCAGGAAGCCGAAGGCCAGCGCGAATCGTTGAAGAAATACTGCATCGACCTGACCGAACGTGCTGCTCAAGGCAAGCTCGACCCGGTGATCGGCCGCGATGACGAGATTCGTCGCGCCATCCAGATTCTGCAACGTCGCACCAAGAACAACCCGGTGCTGATCGGCGAGCCGGGCGTCGGCAAGACGGCCATCGTCGAAGGGCTGGCTCAGCGCATCGTCAATGACGAAGTGCCGGAAACCCTGAAGGGCAAGAAAGTACTGGTCCTCGACATGGCCGGCCTGCTGGCTGGGGCCAAGTACCGCGGCGAGTTCGAGGAGCGCCTGAAGGCCGTCTTGAAGGAAGTGGCCCAGGACGAAGGTCGCATCATTCTGTTCATCGACGAAATCCATACCATGGTCGGCGCTGGTAAGGCCGAAGGTGCCATCGACGCCGGAAATATGCTGAAGCCGGCCTTGGCGCGCGGCGAACTGCATTGCATCGGCGCCACCACGCTGGACGAATACCGCAAGTACATCGAGAAGGACGCCGCGCTGGAACGTCGTTTCCAGAAGGTATTGGTCGACGAGCCGAGCGTCGAATCGACCATCGCCATCCTGCGTGGTTTGCAGGAAAAGTATGAACTGCACCACGGCGTCGATATTACTGACCCAGCTATCGTGGCGGCCGCGGAGCTGTCGCACCGCTACATTACCGACCGCTTCCTGCCGGACAAGGCCATCGATTTGATCGACGAAGCCGCCGCACGCATCAAGATGGAAATCGACTCCAAGCCGGAATCGATGGACAAGCTCGACCGCCGCATCATCCAGCTCAAGATCGAGCGCGAGGCGGTGAAGAAGGAAAAGGATGAGGCTTCGCAGAAGCGTCTCGGCCTGATCGAGGACGAAATCGCCCGCCTGACCAAGGAGTATTCCGATCTGGAAGAAATCTGGAAGGCCGAGAAATCGGCCGTCCTCGGTTCCGCCCAGATCAAGGAAGAGATCGATCACCTGAAGGCAGACATCGCCAAGTTCCAGCGCGAAGGCAAGCTGGAAAAAGTGGCCGAGCTGCAATACGGCAAGCTGCCGCAACTCGAAGCCCAGCTGAAGACGGCCGAAGCCGCCGGCGACGGTGGTCAGCAGAAAAACAAGCTGCTGCGCACGCAGGTCGGGGCAGAGGAAATCGCCGAGGTGGTGTCACGTGCGACCGGTATTCCTGTCAGCAAGATGATGCAGGGCGAGCGCGACAAGCTGTTGAAGATGGAAGAAAAGCTGCACCAGCGTGTGGTCGGGCAGGATGAAGCGGTGCGTCTGGTGGCGGATGCCATCCGCCGCTCGCGCGCCGGGCTGGCCGATCCGAATCGTCCCTATGGCTCCTTCCTCTTCCTTGGTCCGACGGGCGTGGGCAAGACCGAGTTGTGCAAGGCGCTGGCCGAGTTCATGTTCGACAGCGAGGAACATCTGATTCGCATCGACATGAGCGAATTCATGGAGAAGCACTCGGTCGCCCGCCTGATCGGCGCGCCGCCCGGATATGTGGGCTACGAAGAGGGTGGCTACCT
This sequence comes from Azonexus sp., assembly GCA_041904995.1. GTDB lineage: Bacteria > Pseudomonadota > Gammaproteobacteria > Burkholderiales > Rhodocyclaceae > Azonexus. Next base: position 453,789 of record JAYRMB010000001.1, on the reverse strand, counting down.
GACCGAGGCCGTGCGTCGCAAGCCGTACAGCGTGATCCTGCTCGACGAGGTCGAGAAGGCCCACCCGGATGTCTTCAATGTGCTGCTGCAGGTGCTCGATGATGGCCGCATGACCGATGGCCAGGGGCGCACCGTCGATTTCAAGAACACGGTGATCGTCATGACCTCCAACCTCGGCAGCCAGATGATCCAGCAGATGCAGGGCGATGATTACGGTATGGTCAAGATGGCAGTGATGGCCGAGGTGAAAACCTATTTCCGGCCGGAGTTCATCAACCGGATCGACGAGGTCGTGGTCTTCCATAGCCTGGACGAGAAGAACATCGCGGGTATCGCGCGCATTCAGCTCGGTTATCTGGAAAAACGCCTGGCGCAACTGGAGATGGGTATCTTGGTTGACGACAGCGCCTTGTCCGAACTGGCCAAGGCCGGTTTCGACCCGGTGTTCGGTGCGCGACCACTCAAGCGGGCGATCCAGCAGCAGATCGAGAATCCGCTGGCGCGGGCGATCCTGGAAGGCAAGTTCGCCGCCAAGGATACGATCAGGGTCAGTTGCGAAAACGGCATCATCCGCTTCAATAAGGCGTAAAAGCGAAAGTCGGTTGAAATGCAAACGGCGGGAATTCCCGCCGTTTCTTTTTCTCGCTCAACGCCCTGCAAGAGATCGCAGCCAAACCGATTGCCGGGATAGGTTACGGCGGTTAGTCTAGAAGAATCTCCGTATCTGGATTTGCGATGGACGAAACCCTGATCGATCAAGGATTTCTCTGGTTCTTCGGCGCATTGTTTGCTGGCCCGTTGATCGGCTGGCTCATTGGGTTGAAAGGCGGTTTCGAGCGAGGAGTTGCCGTCGCATGCCTGATCATCGGTCTGACGAGCTCCTATTTTGCGATCAGTGTAGGCGTCGATCGGGCGGAGCAATTACGAGGGACCACGGCTGTCGAAGGTCGTCTGCTGGAGTTTGTCGAACAACGCAGCAAGGATGCTGACGGCAAGGTCAGCGTCACCTACGCGCCGCGTGTCGGGTTCGTTTCTGCAACAGGCGAAGAGCACAGCGTCTTGGGTTTGGGTGGGTCGCAGCAAAGCAAGGAAATAGGCGCCCCAGTGATGGTCCGCTATCGTGCCGAGCAACCCGATCGGGCAATCGTCGCTGATTTTCAGAATATCTGGGGGCCTGTCGTCGCGTTCGCCCTGTTTGGAGGGCTACCCGTACTTTTTGGCCTGTTTTTTTTGGCGCAGGTATGCTTTCCGACGGTACAGGCGGTCGAGCCAAAAATACTTACACAGCGAGACAAGCTCAGAATGTTGTGGGCCAGGTACGTCACCATGGCGGGCAATCTACTTTTGCTGCTGGCTTTCGTTTTCATGGGAGTTGCACCGTATTCGGTGATCGTTGCCATCGGCGCCGGGTTTTGCGGAATTGCGCTCGCTTGCCTGGTTTATCTGCTGGCTGAATTGATCCGGCCGGCACGGGTATGGCAGCGGATATTCATCTTGTTCATCGTAGCCAGCGGTTTTTCGACCTTTGGCGTCCTCGGGCTATTGCTCGGGCTCGAGATCTGAAACCGCGAAACGTATGCGGCGCTTGCCAGCAAAGAAAAAGGGGCCGCAGCCCCTTTTGTTTTAGATCCGATCAAGTATCAGCAACGGCCTTTCTTGGCCTGGCCCGGCGGGCAATGGCCGCTATCCTGATGCGGGACGCCACGGTCGCCGCGCCCGGTGTAGTATCGTTCGCCGCGCGGACCGTCGTGACGACGCCAGTAATCGGGGTCGCGCCAATCGTAGCCATCCCAGTAATAGCCGCGATCGTTGCGTGAGCCGAAGGTGACGGAAACTCCCGGTGCATCGACGCGGACCGAACCGAGGTTAACATTGATGTCGGCAGCGCTGGCGATTGCCGATGCGCCGACGAGCAAGCCAGCGATGAGCAATTTTTTCATGGAAGCTCCTTGAGAATATGTGGCTTCAAGCAGTATTGAAGTTGATCGTTATTTTGCCAATTTAGTTCCGGATGACCAAATGAGCAATTCCCTCGAAGTTTCCGATCTTTTACGCTGGCAGGCTGCCCGCCATGCCGAGTTGTCCGCAGTCGACAGCTGGCTTGGCCTCGTCGGATTGTTCTGGCTGGAAGATGGTTTGAATGCAGTCGGCAGTGCGGAGAACTGCGTTGTCTGCTTGCCGGCCGGGCCGGCCTTTGCCGGTAGTCTGCGCGTCGAAGGCACACGGGTTTTCTGGCAGGCCGTCGGCCAGGAAGCGCAGGAACTGGAAACCGATCGCAACGGAGCCCCTGCTGCGGTGCACATTGAAAAACTGGCATTTTTCATCGTCGAGCGTGAGGGACGGCTGGCAGCACGGGTGCGCGATCTCGCTTGGGCCAGCCGGCAAGCATTCGCCGGACTCGAGTATTTTCCCGAGGATGAGGCTTGGGTTTGCGAGGCAGAGTGGGTGGAATTGTCGCCACCGCTGACGATGGAGGTGCCGAATGTGACCGGCGAACTGAAGGCGGTCGAGGTCAGGCACAAGGCCGTCTTCACGGTGCACGGCCAAACCGTGGAGCTGCTGCCGATGGCGGAAAGCGACAGGGAAGTGTTTTTTGTTTTCCGTGACCGCACGAGCGGCAAGGAAAGCTATGGGGCTGGTCGTTTCCTGAAGGCGCTGCCGGCGGAAAACGTGCGGATCGTGCTCGACTTCAACCGGGCCTACAACCCGCCCTGTGCCTTCACGCCCTTTGCCACCTGCCCGTTGCCGCCGCCCGAGAACTGGTTGCCGTTCCCGGTGCCGGCGGGCGAGAAGAAATACTCAGGCGAGCACTGAGTCGAGCGCTTTGGCCAGGTTGGCCGCGGTGCGCTCGGGGTTGTGCAGCTTTTCCAGGCCGAAAAGGCCGATGCGGAAGGTCCGGAAATCCGGGCCTTCGTCGCATTGGAGCGGCACGCCGGCCGCGGTTTGCAGGCCGGCGGCGATGAATTTCTTACCGGACTGGATATCGGGATCGGTGGTGTAGCTGACGACCACGCCTGGGGCCTGGAAACCTTCGGCCGCGACGCTCGGGAAACCGCGCGATTCGAGCAATTCGCGCACGCGCTGGCCAAGTTCCAGTTGTTCCTCGCAAACCTTGGCGAAGCCGTAGGCCTCGGTTTCCAGCATCACGTCGCGCATGGTGGTCAGCGCGTCGGTCGGCATGGTCGCATGGTAGGCATGACCGCCGTTTTCAAAGGCCTGCATGATCTGCAGCCACTTCTTCAGGTCGCAGGCGAAGCTGGTGCTGGTGGTTTGCTCGATGCGGGCGAGGGCGCGTTCACTCAGGCAGACCAGGGCGCAGCACGGTGAGGCGCTCCAGCCCTTTTGCGGGGCGCTGATCAGCACATCGACGTCGTTCTGCTGCATGTCGACCCAGACGGTGCCGGAAGCCACGCAATCCAGCACGAACAGCCCGCCCACTTCGCGCACGGCGGCACCGACGGCCTTAAGGTAACTGTCGGGCAGGATCATGCCGGAAGCGGTTTCGACGTGCGGGGCAAAGACGACGGCCGGCTTTTGCGCGCGGATCGTGGCGACGACTTCGTCGATTGGGCAGGGCGCGAACGGTGCCTGGGCGCCGCTACCGACCTGGTGTGCCTTGAGTACGATGCTTTCGGCGGGAATGCGTCCCATGTCGAAAATCTGCGTCCAGCGGAAGCTGAACCAGCCGTTGCGGATGACCATCACCTTCTGGTCGGTGGCGAACTGACGGGCCACCGCTTCCATGCCGAAGGTGCCACTGCCCGGCACCACGACGGCGGCCTGGTCGTTGTACACCTGCTTCAACAGGCGGGAGATGTCCTTCATGACGCCCTGGAAGCGCTGCGACATGTGGTTCAAAGCGCGGTCGGTGTAGACGACGGAGTATTCGAGCAGGCCATCGGGATCGGGGTGGGACAGCAGGGCAGTCACGTGGGGTCTCCTGATTGGTTGTGGGGTGCCAAGGGCAAGGGCGCAGCATAACGCCAAGAGGCGTGGCATGCCACCATTGGCCGCCCTTGGCGCCTGCACAGACTGGCTTTGGAGTAGGATGCATCTACATCGAAGTTGGCGCACTAGCCGTACTAGACACCGGGAGAGAGTGATGAACCCAGCACAATTGCCATCCTATATTTCCTCGGAAAACCTTGGCCCCTGGCGTATTTTCCTGCATCAGGTCGAGCAGGTAGCGCCGCTGCTTGAGTCGCACCTGCAGCCTTGGGTCGATACCTTGCGCCGGCCCAAGCGCTCGCTGATCGTCGATGTGCCGATTCGTCTCGACAGCGGCGAGATAGCCCATTTCGAAGGCTACCGCGTGCATCACAACACCTCGCGTGGGCCAGGCAAGGGTGGAGTTCGTTACCATCAGGACGTGACGCTGTCCGAAGTGATGGCACTGGCCGGCTGGATGACGATCAAGAACGCCGTGGTCAATGTCCCTTTCGGTGGCGCCAAGGGCGGCATCCGAGTCGATCCGCGGCAGCTAAAGCTGCACGAATTGGAGCATCTGACCCGCCGCTATACCAGCGAGATCAGTTCGATGATCGGGCCGGACAAGGATATTCCGGCGCCCGACATGAACACCAACGCCCAGGTCATGGCCTGGATGATGGATACCTATTCGATGGGAGAGGGACGAACGGTGACCGGCGTGGTTACCGGCAAACCACTGGCGCTCGGCGGCTCGCTCGGGCGGCAGGATGCGACTGGGCGCGGTGTTTTTGTCACGGCGCGCGAAGCCGGGCGGCGACTCAACGTGCCGATCGAGGGCGCGCGCGTTGTGGTGCAGGGCTTCGGCAATGTCGGAGAGGCTAGTGCGCGCATGTTCGCGCAGGCCGGGGCCAAGGTGATCGCGGTGCAGGATGTCAGCGGCACCGTGTATAACCCGGCCGGACTCGATGTGCTGGCATTGAAAAGCCATCATGCGGCACACAAGACGCTGGTCGGAGCGTCGGGTTGCGAGGTGCTGCCGAACGAGGATTTCTGGGCCTTGCCCTGTGAATTCATGGTGCCAGCCGCGTTGGAATCGCAGATCAACCGCTATAACGCCGGACAGATCGAAGCGCGCATCGTGGTCGAAGGGGCCAATGGCCCGACGACCCCGGAGGCCGAGGCCATCCTGGCCGAGCGCGGTATCACCGTGGTGCCGGATGTTTTGGCCAATGCCGGTGGCGTGACCGTCAGCTATTTCGAGTGGGTGCAGGATTTCTCCAGCTATTTCTGGAGCGAGGATGAAATCAATGCCCGCCTCGATCGCATCATGACCGAAGCCTTCAACGCCATTTGGCAATTGGCCGAAGAACGCAAGTTGTCTCTGCGAACGGCCGCTTTCGTCATCGGCTGCACGCGGGTATTGGCGGCACGGGAAACGCGCGGGCTTTATCCCTGAGGGGTCGGGGGCGGCTGCTGCGGTGCACTGCCCCAAAATGCCAAATTTCGCCTTCCATTCGTGGGTTAAACCCGAATAACCACTTTCTGATACAGGCGGCCGAAATAGTGGGTTTTGCTCACTGCTTCGGACGACACGCCGGAAGGTAGAAAAGCGGCGATATCGTCGTGCCAGAGATCCATGGCGAATGGCTCCAGTGTCCGCAGAACCATCTGCATTGGGATATTCAGCGGATGCAGACGTGCCGGACGGTGGTAATCGACGATGACGATTTTCCCACCCGGTCGGGTGACACGTATGGCTTCGGCCAGCGTCGCGCGACGTACGGCTGCCGGCTGTTCATGGAGGAGGAAGAAGAGCAGCGTCGTATCGAATTGTGCATTGTCAAAACGCAGGGCACTGGAGTCCTGACGATGCAGGCGGATGGCTGGATTGGGCTGCAGTTTGCGGCGTAGGTTGTCGAGTTGAATCAAGGCGACATCGACGATATCCAGCGTGCCTGGCGCACGCAGGCGGCGGGCGATGCTCTGGGTGAAATCCCCGTAGACGCAGGCAACCTGTAAAACCTTTTGCTCAATCGTTGGGCCGAGTTCGTCAAGGGCGGCATTGCGCAGGCGGGTGAAATTGCCCCAAAGGATCAGGTTGACCAGCCATTCGCGCTCGAAGAAACGAACGGCACGAGGATGAAGATATGCCCACCAGTAGACCTGTTTCAGGTAGCTGGGAATAAGCGGGCGACTTGTGTTCTCGGTGCCGTTGGCGAGGGGCAGATTCTTCGAGGACGGAAGGGGCATGGGAGACTTGTCTTTATTCGATGGCGTTCGTTTCCGAGGCTCGGAAAAAATCCGCGATGTCTCCATCCCAACTCGCTGGGTTGGCTTGGGTCGGCTGCTGACGTCCGCTTAGTATGAGTTCATTTTCGGCCATCAAGGCTCGAAATGGCAAGTGAATACTGTCGCTTGGCCTCAAGCATCAGGAGATTTAGTCGTTAACTTTTGCATAAGAGTGAGCAGCCGAGGTTAATCATGGACCTGGTCTACAAGAGCGAGAATTACTGCATTCTTTCCTATCCAGCTCAGCAGGGTTTCGAGCTTTTCGACAAAACGGCCTGTAGCAGCGTGTATCTAGATGGCGTTATGGCCTGGCATTTTCGCCGCGCCATGGAGGCCATTCCGGAGGAAGGGCGCGATATCGAGCATGTCGATGCTTTTCTGGATGACTACTGCCGCGGCGTTTGTCATCCCATCGCCTTCCACTGACATGCTAGAATCGCGCGGTTAATCAAATCTGCCAGAGGAAAGTCGCAAAATGGGTGTCGTCGATAGCAGCTACGTGTCCGATCATACGAAGTGGATCAACGAACAACTGGAAAAGAATCCGGAATGGGCTGCCGATCAGAAGGCCGGCCGCGCCCTGTGGTGGGACAAGAAGCAGGAGGTCGATACGACTTCCCGTAACGCCGAGTCCAAGGTGGCACAGAAGCCTTACCCGTACGACGTGAATTTCTACGGCGAATAAATTCGCGATTCGCTGTCAGCAGAAAGCCGGTCATCGACCGGCTTTTTTGTTGTCCTTAAATGAAAAGAGCCGACCGCAAGGTCGGCTCTTCGCCATTGCGGCGCTGACGACAATCAGCCCGTCAGCGGCTTGACCACGCGTTTGACCGCGGTGTCTTCCGGGTGCGGGTGGATGGTGAATCCCAGGCTGGTCATCAGGCGGAACATCTTGGTGTTGGTCGACAAGACGTCGCCGACGACGGCACGGTATCCCTTCATGCGGGCGCATTCGATCAGCGCGGTCATCAGCTTGCGGCCGACGCCGCACTTCTGCCAGTCGTCGCCGACGGCCAGGGCAAACTCGACCGATTCGCCGTCCGGATTGACCACGTAGCGGGCGACGCCGATCTGCATTTCGGGCAGTTCGACGCCATCCACGTTGTCTTCGACATCCCGGTTGATCGTGGCGACCAAGGCCATTTCGCGGTCGTAGTCGATCTGCGTGAAACGCACCAGCATGGTCTGGGTCAGTTCGCGCAAGGTATCCATGAAGCGGTAGTAGCGCGACTCGTCCGACATGTTCTTGACGAAATCCTGCTCCATGTCGGCATCTTCCGGACGGATCGGGCGGATGGTGACGACCTTGCCGTCATTCATCTGCCATTCCTGTATCAGATGGACAGGGTAGGGGTAGATCGCCATGTGGGCATAGCGGTCACCATTGGCGCCTTGGGCATGGTCGATGACGATGCGTGCATCGGCAGCGATGGCGCCGTTTTCGTCGACGATCAGCGGGTTGAGGTCGAGTTCCTGAATCCACGGCAACTCGCAGACCATTTCCGAGATGCAGAGCAGGACTTCCTTGAGCGCTTCGCGGTCGACCGGTGGCATGTTGTGGAACTGGCCGAGAATCTTGGAAGCGCGCGTCGAGTCGATCAAATCCTTGGCCAGGAACTTGTTCAGAGGCGGCAGGGCGACCGAACGGTCGGAGAAGATTTCGACGTCGAAACCGCCGGCACCGAAGGTGATGACCGGGCCAAAGATCGGGTCGCGGAAGACGCCGATCATCAGTTCGCGGCCGTTCGGGCGCGACAGGAAGGGCTCGATCGAGACGCCGTTGATCTTGGCATCCGGCCGGCGCTTCTGCACGGTTTCGATGATGTCGTGATAGGCGTTGCGCACGGCCGGGGCATTCATGATGTTCAGGCGAACGCCACCGACATCGGATTTGTGCGGCAAGTCCGGCGAGTCGACCTTCATGGCGATCGGGAAGCCGATCTGCTCGGCGAGCAGCAGGGCTTCGGTGGCAGTGCGCGCCACCATGGTCTGCGCCACCGGAACACGGAAGGCGCGCAGGATGGCCTTCGATTCCATTTCCGACAACACCTTGCGGCGTTCGGCGAGCAGCGCCTCGATCAGCATCTTGGCGCCTTCGGCTTCCGGGCGACCGTGCTGGCGGGTCGGTTCCGGCGTTTGCAGCAGCAGCTTCTGGTTGCGGTAGTACTTCGAAATGTGATGGAACAATTCGATCGCGGTTTCCGGCATGCGGAAGGCCGGGATACCGTTTTCCTCGAGCAGTTTGCGCCCTTCGCGCACCTGCTCTTCTCCCATCCAGCAGCAGATGATCGAGCGGTTGAGCTTGTCGGCGATCTCGACGATGGCTTGGGCGACCGCCAGCGGGTCGGTCATGGCCTGCGGGGAGAGCATGACCAGCGTGCTGTCGACATTCGGGTCCTGGGTGACGGCCAGGATGGTTTCGCGGTAGCGCTCGGGCGTTGCATCGCCCATGATGTCGATCGGGTTGCTGTGCGACCAGGTGGGCGGCAGTGCCTTGTTCAGCACAGCCATTGTTTCGTTGGTCAGTTCGGCCAGCGGAATGCCCATGTCGCCGGCACGGTCGGCAGCCATGGCGCCCGGACCGCCACCATTGGTGATGATGGCCAGACGGTTGCCCATCGGCCGGAATTTGGAGGCCAGCGCCTTGGCGGCATAGAACAGCTGTCCGACGTTCTGGACGCGGACGACGCCGGCGCGGCGAATGGCGGCATCGAACACCGTGTCGGATACCGCGGCCATGCCGGAGTGCATGGCGGTGGCGGCTGCGCCGGCTTCGTGGCGACCGGCCTTGAGCAGGATGATCGGCTTGATGCGTGCAGCCGAACGCAGGGCGCTCATGAAGCGGCGGGCGTTGCGGATGCCTTCGACGTACATCAGGATGTAGTGGGTGCGGCTGTCGTAGATCAGGTAATCGAGGATTTCGCCGAAATCGACGTCGGCGGTGGTGCCGATGGAGATGACCGACGAGAAGCCGACCTGGTTGGCGGTGGCCCAGTCCAGAACGGCGGAACACATGGCACCGGATTGCGAAACGAGGGCGAGGTTGCCGGGGGCGGCATTGACCTTGGCAAAGGTGGCGTTGAGGCCGGAATCGGGGCGGATGATGCCGAGGCAGTTCGGGCCGAGGATGCGCACGTTGTACGAACGGGCGATTTCGAGCATCTTGCGCTCGATGGCGGCGCCGACGTGGCCGGATTCGGAGAAGCCGGAGCTGATCACGATGACGTTGCGTACGCCGCTGCGGCCGCACTGTTCGATGATGTGCGGCACGGTCTGCGGGCGGGTGGCGACGACGGCCAACTCGACGCGGGCGCCGATTTCCTCGATCGACTTGTAGGCCTGCTGGCCTTGGATCGTCTCGTGCTTCGGGTTGATCGCGTAGAGGCGACCCTTGAAGCCCGAGCTGAGGATGTTCTTGAAAATGATGTTGCCGACCGAGTTTTCGCGGTCGGAAGCACCGATGACAGCAACCGATTTCGGTTCGAAGAGCGACGTGAGATAGTGCTGCTCTAGCATGATTTGCCCCTTTTCAGGCTGTTATTGTGCAGTCGCACATTTTCCCACAAAGCCATGGCCAATGCCATTGACGGAAAAGGGTTATTGCTTATCCGGTCAATGTGCAGTCTAGTTGGATCGACTGCGACAGCGCGCGATGTACCGGGCATTTGTTGGCAATCTCCAACAGGCGCTGGCGTTGCTCGGGGCTCAGGTCGCCTTCCAGCGTGATGTGGCGGGTGATGCGGTCGCGTTGAACGCCGTCGATTTCCAGCTTGTCGTGGCTTAGTTCGACGCTCACCCTGGTCAGCGGCAATTCCTTGCGTTCGGCGTACATGCGCAGGGTCATCGAGGTGCACGCGCCCAGTCCGCTCATGATGAAATCGAAGGGCGCCGGGCCGGCGTCGGCGCCGCCCATGCTGGCCGGTTCGTCGGCGATCAAATGATGCTGGCCGGCGATGACCTGCTGCTGGTATCTTCCCTGTCCGTTTTCCGCCACGATGACCTTGCTCGACATGCCTCTCTCCGTTGAAATGAATCTATCGATGATACCGCCTTCGCCCTGGGTCACGGCGCACGCCGCGCAGATCAAAACGGGCGGTGAAGTGCTCGATCTGGCCTGCGGCAACGGTCGCCATGCGCGCTGGCTGGCCGGGCAGGGCTACCGGGTGATGGCGGTGGATCGCGACGGCGAGGCCTTGGCGGCGTTGGGCGCGGTGGCCAAGGTGCAGACCGAGACGATGGATCTGGAGGGCGATGTCTGGCCGTTGGCCGGCCGCCAGTTCGACGGCATCGTCGTCACCAATTACCTGTGGCGGCCGCGTTTGCCCGATCTGCTGGCCGTGCTCGCGCCGGGCGGTGTGTTGATCTACGAAACCTTCATGCTTGGCAACGAAGCCTACGGCAAACCCTCGCGCCCGGACTTTTTGCTGCGGCCGGGCGAGCTGCGCGAGGTTGTCGCGGCGGCCGGTTTGCGCGAATTGGCCTTCGTCGAAGGCTATGTGGCCGAACCCAAGCCGGCCATGCGTCAGGCGGTCTGCGCGCGACGCGACTGAACGATGGCTTGGGCCGTCGCGTCGACTGCTGCGGTGCACAGGCTGTTTTGGGCAAAAACCAGCGGTTGCTGCAGGCCGGTGAAATGGCTGTGCTGCGAGCGGCGATAAAGCGGGTCGTAATGCAGTTCCAGCAGTTCGCGCACAAGGGTCGGCCAATCGGCGGCATGAACGAAATCCACCCAGCGCTGCAGGGTTTCGTTGCTGACCAGCGAGTGCAGGTGACCGAGACGCTCGATCAATAGCTCGGGGCGGTCGAAGAAATAGGCGTAGTCGCCAAGCAGGAACTCGACGCGGGCCTCGATGGGTGCGTCGATCTGCAGGCATTCGCCGTTGCGGATGCGCTCCATCAGCGCTTCCGGTACATGCATACGGCCGATCTTGCGGCTCTCCGCCTCGACATACACCGGGCGGCTCGGATCGAAAGCGCTCAGCGCCTGCCAGAGCAAGGTTTCGAAAGTCTTTTGCGAGGGCTGCGGCTGGTCGGGCAGGACGCCGAGTACCGAACCTTTGTGGCAGGCCAGCGTTTCGAGGTCCAGCACCTGTTCGCCCAGCGCCGCGAGCGCTTGCAGGATGCGTGTCTTGGCGCTGCCGGTCGGGCCGCAGACGACACGGAAATTGAATTGGCCGGGTAATAGCTCGAGTTGGTCGATGACGTGCCGACGATAATTTTTGTAGCCCCCATCCAGTTGCCCGGCGGGCCAGCCGATGGCGCGGAAGATGGTGGTCATCGCACCGCTGCGCTCGCCGCCGCGCCAGCAGTAGATCAGCGGCTTCCAGGTTTTCGGGCGGTCAAGAAAGCGTTCCTTCAGGTGGCGGGCGATGTTTTCCGAGACCAGCGCGGCGCCGATTTTCTTGGCCTCGAATGGCGATACCTGCTTGTAGATGGTGCCGACCCGGGCGCGCTGCGCGTCGTCGAGCACCGGGCAGTTGATGGCGCCGGGAATGTGGTCGTCGGCGAATTCGGCCGGGGAACGAACGTCGATGATTTCGTCGTAGGCCGCCAGATCGGCCACGGTTGGGCGGTTATGCTTCATCCGGCTATTTTAACAGCGGCGCCAGTGCCGCCCAGACATGATCGAGTACCAGGGGCTGTGCTTCCGCGATCGGATGCAGGTTGTCGGGCTGGAACAGTCTCGGTTGCAGGGCGACCGGTTCGAGCAGGAAGGGCAGCAGGGTGACTTTTTTCTGTTTCGCCAGTTCGGCAAAAACGCTGCGGAATTCGTCGGCGTAAGGCCCGTAATTCGGCGGCAGGCGCATGCCGATCAGCAGCACGCGTGCCTTGGCCGACTGGCTGGCGTCGATCATGGCCAGCAGGTTATCGCGCATCTGGGCCAGCGGCAGGCCGCGCAGGCCGTCGTTGGCACCCAGCGCGATGACGACGACGGCCGGCTGGCGCTCCTTGAGCGCCGGGCCCAGGCGGGAGCGGCCGCCGGCGGTGGTTTCACCGGAGATGGAAAGATTGGCGACGCTATAATCGAAGCGCTTTTCCGCCAGCCGTTGCCCGAGCAGCGCCGGCCAGGCCTGTTCGGGGCGGATGCCGTAGCCGGCGGAGAGCGAATCGCCCATCACCACGATGGTTTTGCCGGCGTGGGCGAAGGGCGCATTGAGCAGCAGGGCAACGAGCAACAGGCAGGCAGAGAGAGCGGAGCGCATGGCGGAAAAACCGGTGGTGGATGTGTCGGGGTTGGGCAAGACCGTCGATAACGGCGGCGAGCCGCTGACGATTTTGCAGGATATTTCCTTCGCGGTCATGCCGGGCGAAACGGTCGCCATCGTCGGCGCCTCGGGTTCCGGCAAATCGACCTTGCTCGGCCTGCTCGCCGGCTTGGACGAGCCAAGCGTCGGAGAAGTACGGCTCGACGGCTTGTCGCTGGCTGCGCTTGACGAGGACGAGCGTGCCCGCCAGCGCGGCCGCTTGCTCGGTTTCGTCTTCCAGTCCTTCCAGTTGCTGCCCTCGCTCAACGCCCTGGAAAACGTCATGCTGCCGCTGGAATTGGCCGGTAATCGAGGTGCCGGAGAGATCGCCCGCGGCTGGCTGGAGCGCGTCGGCCTCGGTCATCGCCTGAAGCACTACCCCAAGCATCTCTCTGGCGGCGAACAGCAGCGCGTCGCTCTGGCCCGCGCCTTCGCACCCAACCCGGCACTGGTGCTGGCCGATGAGCCGACTGGCAACCTCGATGCGGCCACCGGCCGGCAGATCATCGACATGATGTTCGACCTCAACGCCGTGCAAGGCACGACGCTGGTGCTGGTCACTCACGACGAAGCCATCGCCGCCCGTTGCGGGCGCGTACTGCGCATCCAGTCCGGGCGGCTGGCGAGCTAGCTGATAATCGGCCCCGCGTGCGGGGCCGTGGTGAATCAGAGTGCCGTGGCGGCGGCCAAGTCGGCAATGGAGACAATTTCCAGATCATGCCGGATAGCATAGTCATGCACCTGTTGCCCGCGCATCATGGTTCCATCCGGATTCATCAATTCGCACAAAATGGCCGCCGGGCGTAGGCCGGCCAGTTCTGCCAGCAGAACCGAGCCTTCGGTGTGACCACGCCGCCCCAGCACCCGCCGATCATGGGCGCGTAAGGGAAAAATGTGTCCAGGCCGGACCAGGTCTTCCGCTCGGGCATTTTCGGCAGCCGCCATCAGCACCGTGACGGTCCGATCGGCCGCCGAAACACCGGTTGTGACGCCATGTCGGGCTTCGATGGAAATCGTGAATGGCGTACCGTGGCGGCTGGTGTTGTCGCTGACCATGGGCGGCAGTTGCAGGGTGTCCGCGATGGCGTTGTCCAGGCAAAGACAGACGATGCCGCTGCAATCGTGGATGAAACGCGTCATCCAGCTGGCCGTAACGTGTTGCGCCGCCATGACGAGGTCGGCTTCATCCTCACGGTCGCGGTCGTCGAGCAGAATGACCGGTCGACCGGAACGGATCGCGGCGACGGCGCGTTCGACGGCGCGGCGTGTGTCGATATTGCCTGGGGTAGGTTGATGGGAAGTGGTGTGGCTCATGAAACGCTCCAAAAAGATTGAAAAGAGGCGTTTCAGGGATGCAGAAAACCCGCGGTGTTCCGGATCGGAACCCACGGGTACATGCTGCCTTCTTTCATCCGGACTATCACCGTCGGCTTCGGCCTTGCACCGAATCTGCTGACCCTTCCGGGGGCGGAAGGCGCTCGCGGGCTCATGGGCTGAAGCGCCCACATACCGCCGGTGGGGAGTTTCACCCCGCCCTGAAGACCGGCGCAGCATAGACTTATCCGTGTGCATCGACAAGCTGCAGGCCGCTTCAGGCGTAGAATCTTCCGACCTTGATTGCCGAGCTTTCTGCCTATGTACAACCCGGCCAGTTTTCGCGAACCCGACTTAGGGCGAATGCACGACCTGATCCGCCAACACCCTTTGGGGTTGCTCATTTCCAGTGGTCCATCCGGATTGTTGGCCTCGCCCCTGCCTTTCCTGCTCGATGCGGGCGCAGGCGAGTCCGGCATCCTGCGCGCCCACCTGGCGCGGGCCAATCCGCACTGGAAGGAGTTCGTTGAGGGCGGCGATTGTCTGGTGGTATTTCAGGGCGAGCAAGGCTATGTGACGCCGGGCTGGTATCCGAGCAAGGCCGAAACGCATCGTGCCGTGCCGACCTGGAATTACGCCACCGTGCAGGTGCGCGGCCGGGCGACGGTGCATGACGATGCAGAGTGGCTGCGTGCCCAACTCGATGCCCTGACCGCCGGGCATGAGGGAAAACGGGCACAACCGTGGTCGCTGGGTGAAGCACCGGAGGATTTCATCGCCAGCCAGATGAAGGCCATCGTTGGGCTGGAAATCGTCATCAGCCAGATCGAAGGCAAGTGGAAGATGAGCCAGAACCGTCCGTTGCCGGATCGCGCATGCGTGATCGCCGGGCTGACCGATCCGGCCGATCCGCACGCGCAACCGGCCGTGGGGGAAATCGTGGCGCAGCGTTTGCGCGAGTCAAACGACTGAGAGCGAGTATTTTCTCCTGGTATTGAGAAAAAACTGGCAGTGCACCGCAGTAGGGAGATGAATGTTCGCGAAGAATTTTTCGCGTTATTTGATGACGTCTGTGTATCTGAATGCCGAATAATCTAGCGATGTTTTCTTCAGTAGATCGCGACGCATGGCGGCAACAATTTGACCCACTGCTTTTCGCCCTTCAGCAGGATCGGGATTATTCCCCCGGCTTTCAATAACTATTGCGACCAGTCGATTTATTGCTTCTACAACTTCATCGGATGCATAAAGCCACGATTGGTACTGTTCCTCAAAAAATTCGCGTTTCAGCTGCGCGGAAACCGTTGAGCCAACGAATCCCTGGAGCTTGATCAACAGTTTTGCGTATTTTTCTTCCTTGAAGCGAATTATCGATTCATCTCGTTTTGCGCGCGAGCTAAACAGGTAGGCTAAAAATGCCCCGAGAGCTGCGCTTAATACTGGAACGAAAGCGATAAGCCATTCTTTCATCGAAGAACTCCCAATGTTGATTGGATAAAAAGGCTATTCCGTTTTCTTTAATAGGTCTAGCGAAAGCAATGTCGGAGGCTTTGTGCAGCATGTGATCCGCTCCGTACCGCACCCTCCAGCGTCGCCGGGTAGTCAGCCCAAGTGTGGTCGCCCGCCAAATAGAGGCGAGGGTGGCTGGTGTGGCTGGTGGCGCGTGGGAGGTTGGGGCTGCAGGTGAAGGTGGCGCGTTTTTCGCGGATGACTTTGTGCCACTCGGCGATGCTGTTCGTCAGAACGGCGGTGCGCAGTTCTTCGCTGAGCGTCGCGGCCAGCGCTTCATCGTCGAGCGCTTCCCAGTCGCCATGCCCGCTCAGCACGCAGGCGAGCAGGCCGTCGCCGCGATCCACCACCCATTGGCCGATGCCACCGAGCAGGTTGGCGAGCGGGAAGGGCATGGTGGTTTTTGCCGAAAATTGCAGGTACACCGTGGCAATCGGTTCGTAGGCATCGGGCACGGGGGCATCCGGCCACAGGGCGGCGAGGTGGTGCGGGGCGACAGCGAGGATGGCGGCGTCGAAGCCTTCGCCATCGATGGCGATTTGCGCCTCATCGGGCACGATGCTTCGTACCCGCTGGCCGTAGCGGAGGTCCGCACCATGTGCCGCCAGCCAGGCAGCGGCCGGCTCCGGTAGCAACTGGCCGAAGGGTACGCGCGGCAGCAGCAGGTCGGTGTCTCCGCGGCGTGGGCTGCCCAGGCTGTCGCGCAGCACGTTGGCGAAGATCTGCGCCGAGGCGCGTTCGGCCGGGGTGTTCAGTGCGGCGAGGCAGAGCGGTTCCCAGAGGTGGCGGCGCAGTTGGCCGGTCTGTCCGGCGCGGTCCAGCCATTCAGCGACCGTGCAGTCTTTCGCTAGTTGAAATTTCCGCCATTTGACCTGCTGCATCCACCACGCAGTTTTTGCCTTTTCTGGCCAGTGCACCGCAGCAGCGGTCAATAAACCCCAGGCGACGTTGAGCGGGGCGGGCAGATTGGGCAAGGCAAGGCGAAAACCCTCGTTGTCGACCACCTGCAAGGGCCAGCGCTCGAACAAGGTTTCGGGATTGGCTCCCACCCGGCGCATCAGCGTCAGCGTGTCGCGGTAAGCGCCGAGCAGGATGTGCTGGCCGTTGTCCAGCGTGCGGCTATCGAGATTGACCGAGCGCGCCCGGCCGCCGAGAACGCGACCGGCTTCGATCAGGGTGACGTGAGCGCCACTGGCGGTCAGTTCGACGGCAGCGGCGATGCCCGCCCAGCCGCCGCCGATGACGGCCACGCGCATGGATTTAGCCCTTGATCCAGGTCTTTGCCGCCAGCCACAGCTTGCGCGTCGGCGGCAGCGAGATGCGCTGATGCAGCACCTGGAAATTCTCGTGGCGGATTTCGTCGAGCAGGGTGCGGTAGATGGCCGCCATGATCAGGCCGGGGCGCTGACTCTTGCGGTCGATCTTGGGCAACTGGGCGAGCGCCTGATCGTAGTAGCGCTCGGCGCGTTCGTACTGGAACTGCATCAGCGCCGTGAAGTTGTCGGAATACTTGGCGTTGAGGATGTCGGCGGCCGGTACGTTGAACTGCTTGAGTTCGTCCATCGGGATGTAGATGCGGCCGCGCCGCGCGTCTTCGCCGATGTCGCGGATGATGTTGGTGAGTTGGAAGGCCATGCCCAGGTCGTGCGCATATTTCTGCGTCTGCCGATCCTGATAGCCGAAGATTTCGGCGGCGAGCAGGCCGACGACGCTGGCGACGCGGTAGCAGTAGAGCGACAGGCCCTTGAAGTCGAGATAGCGCGACTGGAGCAAATCCATCTCCATGCCGTCGATGATTTCCAGCAACTGCTCTTTCGGCAGGTTGATGCTCGGCGCGATGCCTTTCAGCGCCAGTCCGACCGGATGCTGCGGCTGGCCTTCGGCGACGCGCTCGACCTCCTGGCGCCACCAGACCAGCTTGGTCGAGGCGATGGCCGGGTCGTTACATTCGTCCACCACGTCATCGACTTCGCGGCAGAAGGCGTAAAGCGCCATGATGGCGCGCCGGCGCTCGGGCGGCAGGAAGAGGAAGCTGTAATAGAAGGAGGAGCCGCTGGCGGCGCACTTTTCCTGGCAGTATTGATCGGGATTCATGGCCTACATTCTAAAGGAGCGGGTGGCGAGCAACAGCCAGTCGCGCGCACCGAGTTTCGGGCGGCGGGCGAAAACGTCGCCGCGCACCTGGCGGATGCGTTCGAGGATGCGCAGGCCGCCCTGCACGGTCAGGCGGATTTCCCAGCCGAGACGGCCGGGCAGGGCATGGACCAGCGGCGCGCCGCGGCGCATCAGGGCGATGGCGCGGTCGATTTCGAAATCCATCAGCGCCGCCCAGTTGGCCGACCAGCGGTTGGCGGCGATGTCGGCTTCCGTCACCTTGAAATGCGGGAAATCGGTCTGCGGGATGTAAACGCGGTCCTTCTGCCAGTCGATGGCGACGTCCTGCCAGAAGTTGATCAGTTGCAGCGCCGTGCAGATGCAGTCGGATTGTTCCAGATGCTCCGGTTCGGTCCGTCCGAACAGATGCAGCACGAGACGGCCGACCGGGTTGGCCGAGCGGCGGCAGTAGTCGAGCAGCTCGGGATAGTCAGCGTAGCGTTTTTTGACCACGTCCTGTGCGAAGGCATCAAGCAGGTCGCGGAAGAGCCGGATCGGCAGGGCGTGGGCGTGGATGACTTCGGCGAGTTCGACAAACAGCCGGGTTTGCGGCGTTTCGCCGTGCTCGATGCGGTCGAGTTCGGCCTGATAGGCGGCGAGGCCGGCCAGGCGCTCTTCCGGTGCGGCATCGCCTTCGTCGGCAATGTCGTCGGCGCTGCGGGCAAAGCGATAAATCGCCTCGATCGGCCGGCGTAGTTTGGCCGGCACGAGGAAGGAGGCAACGGGGAAGTTTTCGTAGTGATCGACTGGCATGGGGCCGCAAGTATAGGGGGCGAAGCGCAGTTAGTGGTAGAATGCGCGCCGCCTGCCCAGGTGGCGAAATTGGTAGACGCACCAGATTTAGGTTCTGGCGCCGAAAGGTGTGGGGGTTCGAGTCCCTTCCTGGGCACCATCAATAGTAAAAGCCGTCCGTCCGAGGGAAACCGAGGAGCGCGGCTTTTTCTTTTTCGCGAGATTTTCCGCCATGATCGTTCGCCCGAATCACCACTGGTTCCGACTGCTCTTCGTCTGGCGCGGCTCGGTGTTGCCGCGGATTGTCGGCCGCCTGGCGTTGATTCTCGTGGTCTCCGTGCTCAGCGTGCTGTGCCGCGATTGGTGGATGAGCGAGCACGCTGACTCGGCCTTGAGTATTCCGCCATTTACGCTGATGGGCATCGCCCTCGCCATCTTTCTCGGCTTTCGCAACTCGGTCAGCTACGAGCGCTTCTGGGAAGCGCGCAAGCAATGGGGTTTGCTGCTGATTGCCGGACGCGCCTTGGTGCAAAAGGTGGTTAGCGTCCTGCCGGATGAGGCGGCGCGGGAAGTTCGTCAGCTGATGGCGCGGGAAGTCGCGGCTTTCGTCTATGCGCTCAAACACCGGCTTCGCAAGACCGATGCTGCGGTGGACATGGCAAAAAGGCTAAATTCCGAAACCCTGGCCGCGCTCGCCGGAAAAACTTTCCCCGAACAGATCATCCTGCAGACGATGTCGCGTCGCCTGGCCGAGATGCGCCGCGACGGCCGGATCGGAGAGATGGAATGGCTGGCGATGGATCGTAGTCTGGAACAACTGGGCGAAGCCGCCGGCGCCTGTGAGCGCATTGCCGGAACACCGATTCCCTATACCTACCGGGTGCTGATGAATCGCACGACGATGATCTACTGCGTGCTCTTGCCGGTGGGGTTGGCGACGACGCTGGGCTGGGTGACGCCGTTGATCGCCACCTTCGTCGCCTACACCTTCCTGGCGCTCGAAATGGTCGGCGAGGAACTGGAAGAACCGTTCGGCACCGAGGCCAACGATCTGGCGCTCGATGCCCTGTGCCACACCATCGAATGTGCCACCTGCGAGCTGGCCGGGCTGGAGGTGCTCGGCGAAGCGCCGGTCGTGCGCGATTACGTACTGACCTGAGTCAGGCGCTCGCCTGGCCCAGCACTTCGCTGAAAAAGCGGTTGGCTGGCAGGCGGAAGCCGGCAGCATTGGGATGGCCGCCGCCGCCGTAGCGAGCGGCGATGGCTGCGACGTCGACCTTGCCCTTGGCGCGCAGCGATGCCTTGATTTCACCGTCCGCGGCGTATTGCCAGATCAGGCCGAAGCTGCCGCTACGCTCGGCGAGTACGTTGCCTAGTTCGGAAGCGAACAACACGCTGGCGTTGATGGCCAGGCCGGAAACCGCGAGCCAGGTGTTTTCGCCGTCGCTGATGGTAGTTTGCCCGTGGCGTACTGCCTGCAGCGCATCGACCGGCTCGCCGCGCACGGTCGCCGGCATGCTCAGGTTGCCATCGGCCAGACGCGCAACCTCGCGCTGGAAAAAGCGCTCGACGCCTTGGCCGACCGCGATGAATTCCCGATAGCGCGGCGCCTCACGGTTCGGCATGGCGGCGCAAAGAGTTGCCCAGCCGGCGAAATCGAAGGCTTCCATGCGTAGCGAGCGGCAGAAGGCGCGGGTGTCGGGCAGGGTGAAACGCCACAAATCCTGGTCTTCGATATGCAGCAGGGGCAAGGGCGTCGGTTGTTCGGGATGAAAGAACTCCCAGGCCAGTCGGGCGCCCGACTTGTCGAGATCGAACATCACACGCAGCGGGAGGGTCGGGTCGGCAAACACCTTGCGTCCGCGCGAGTCGTCGCTCAGTAACTCTGCCCACGGCTGCATCGCCGAGGCGTGATGGTCGATCTGGGTTATGGCGCGCGCCAGGCGGGCCATATTGCGCAGTTGCTCGGGCGGGAAGGAAAAGTCGAGCACCAAAACCTCGTGCTCGGCGATCTGCGCCATATCCCAGGCTTCGCCATGATGCATGGCGCGGTAAGTGGCCGACTCGCCATAGCGACACCAGGCGGCGTAGGCGGCGCCGAAACCGTCCAAGCAGTCAGCGTGATAAAGAATGGTGACGGGAATTTGCGGCATTTTAATAATGAGGCGGAATTTCGTCGCGCAGGCTGCGCCGTTCCTCGGGTTGAATATTGGTTAGCTGGTCGCGCAGGGAACGAATTTCGTTGATCAGCAGGTCGATCTGCTGCTGTTGCCGGAAGATCGTACGGTTCAGGTCGTCGACCAGGTCTTCGGTAAAGCTGAGCTTGACCTCCAGGTCGGTCAGCCGGGCCTCGGTGTTACTCATTGTCTTTGTCTCGCTTGGCGGGTTTCTTGGCAGACCTGCGCTCGTGCAGCAGGGGGAGGGTGGCGCCAATCAGCGTCAGGACGCATAACCCGAAAATGATCCAGCCTTGGTTCATGGCTACTCCAGTCTTCAAGCCGGGATATTACCGCGCCGTGACAGTGCTGTCCCGGATCATGCGGTAAGCTGAAGGTCGTTTTCGCCAGCCAGCCAGTTATGTCCGCTAACGATCCGAATGAAAATGCCGCTGTGCCGAAGGAGGTGGGAGCGATCCCCTTTGGCGAGGCGCTGCGTTTCTGGTTGAAACTCGGCTTCATCAGCTTCGGTGGACCGGCCGGGCAAATCGCCTTGATGCATCATGAACTAGTCGATAAGCGGCGCTGGATTTCCGAGCGACGCTTCCTGCATGCCTTGAATTACTGCATGCTGCTGCCTGGGCCGGAAGCGCAGCAACTGGCGACCTATCTGGGCTGGCTGATGCATCGCACCTGGGGTGGAATCCTCGCTGGCGCGCTGTTCGTGCTGCCGTCGCTCTTCATATTGATCGGGCTGTCCTGGGGATATGTCGCCTACGGACATTTGCCTGCCGTTGGAGCGGTCTTCGCCGGCATCAAGCCCGCGGTCGCGGCGATTGTCTGTCTTGCTGCCTGGCGCCTCGGTGGGCGGGTCTTGCGCCATCCCTTGTTGTGGGGAATTGCGCTGGCCGCCTTTGTTGGCATTGCCTTGCTCGCTTGTCCGTTTCCTCTGGTCATCGGTCTTGCCGCATTGCTGGGTTTTGTCGTTGGGCGTTGGCGGCCCGCGATTTTCCGGGGGGCGGCGCACGCCCCGACTAAGCAGCAGGAAGCGGCAGCTCAGCCAGCCATCATCGGCGACGATACACCGCGCCTGGCCCACACCTTTTTCTCGTGGCAAAGGCTGATACGGATCGTGGCCATCGGGATCGGCTTGTGGCTGCTCACCATGGCGGTGCTGACGGCGGCTTTCGGCTGGGAGAGTGCGCTGACGCAGATGGCTTGGTTCTTCACCAAGGCTGCACTGTTAACCTTCGGCGGCGCCTACGCCGTACTGCCTTATGTTTATCAGGCAGCGGTCGAGCATTTTGGCTGGCTGACGGCGGGGCAGATGATCGATGGTCTGGCCTTGGGCGAAACGACGCCGGGGCCATTGATCATGGTGGTCGCCTTCGTGGCCTATGTCGGTGGCCATGCCCAGGCGGCGCTTGGGCCGGAAATGCTCGTGGCGGGTGGCGTGTTGGCAGCAGTACTAGTCACCTGGCTGACTTTCCTCCCATCTTTCGTCCTCATTCTGGCCGGCGGTCCTTTGGTCGAGTCGACGCATGGCGAGCCGGCCGTATTGGCGCCGATGACGGCGGTCAGCGCTGCGGTGGTCGGGGTTATCGCCAGCCTTGGCCTGTTCTTCGTTGAGCACGTGTTGTGGCCTGCAGGCTGGCAGGTCATGCCCGATCTTCGGGCGGGGGCGTTTTTCCTGGTTTCACTTGTTGCCTTGACGCGTTTCAAGATCGGCGTTCCAAGCCTGTTAGCCGCAACGGCGCTGGCGAGTCTGCTGCTTTCCGCCTTCCTGAACTGAACCGTGAAAAGGCGGCCTTTGCCGACTGGATCAAGGTTTTCGCTAAAAAGTAGTTGACACTTTCTGTAGTGGGTCTATAATGCGGCCTTCTTCAGGCGGTTAGCTCAGTTGGTTAGAGCGCCACGTTGACATCGTGGAGGTCGTTGGTTCGATTCCAATACCGCCTACCAAAATTCCTGATGAGGCTGATAATGCTGTTCCGAACTTGCATCGCAGTTCCGAAACTGTAATCGAGTCAGCTTTGTTGAAAAGAAAAAGTGCGGCTCGGACCGCACTTTTTTTTCGCCCAGATTTTTTGAAGAGATACCGCAATGCCCGATATCAAACTGCCCGATGGTTCCGTACGCAGCTATGAGCAAGCCGTCACCGTGGCTGAAGTCGCCGCCAGCATCGGCGCCGGCCTGGCCCGCGCTGCTCTGGCCGGTAAGGTCGATGGCAAGCTGGTCGATACTTCCTTCCTGATCGAGCATAACGCTGATCTGGCAATCATCACCGATCGCGACGCCGATGGTCTCGAAATCATCCGCCACTCGACGGCTCACTTGCTGGCCTACGCCGTCAAGGAATTGTTCCCGGAGGCGCAAGTGACCATCGGTCCGGTCATCGAAAATGGCTTCTATTACGACTTCGCCTACAAGCGTCCGTTTACCCCGGAAGATCTGGAAGCCATCGAAAAGCGCATGGCCGAGTTGGCCAAGAAGGATATCCCGGTCAGCCGCGAGGTCTGGGCGCGTGACGATGCGGTCAAGTTCTTCCTTGATCAGGGCGAGAAGTACAAGGCAGAATTGATCGAAGCCATTCCGGCCGATCAGCAGGTTTCTCTGTACCGCGAGGGCGACTTCATCGACCTCTGCCGTGGGCCGCACGTGCCGACCACGGCCAAGCTCAAGGTCTTCAAGTTGATGAAGGTGGCTGGGGCCTACTGGCGCGGCGATCATCGCAACGAACAGTTGCAGCGTATTTACGGCACCGCCTGGGCCAAGAAGGAGGATCTCGACGCCTATCTGCACATGCTGGAAGAGGCCGAGAAGCGCGACCATCGCCGCCTTGGCAAGCAGTACGACCTATTCCACATGCAGGACGAAGCGCCGGGTCTGGTCTTCTGGCACCCGAAGGGCTGGGCGATCTGGCAGGAAATCGAGTCTTACATGCGCGCTGTTTATCGCAACAACGGCTACAAGGAAGTGCGTTGCCCGCAAATTCTCGACAAGTCCTTGTGGGAGAAGTCGGGTCACTGGGAGCACTACAAGGACAACATGTTCACGACTTCGTCAGAAAACCGCGATTACGCGGTCAAGCCGATGAACTGTCCGGGGCATGTGCAGGTGTTCAATTCCGACCTGCGTTCCTATCGCGAACTACCGCTGCGTTACGGCGAATTCGGCTCCTGCCACCGCAATGAGCCGACCGGTGCGTTGCATGGGTTGATGCGTGTGCGCGGTTTCGTGCAGGACGATGGTCATATCTTCTGTACTGAAGAGCAGATCGAATCCGAAGTCACGGCATTCAATGCGCTGGTCAAGAAGGTTTATGGCGATTTCGGCTTCAACGACATTGCTGTAAAGCTGGCCTTGCGTCCGGAGAGCCGAGTCGGTTCCGACGAGATTTGGGACAAGGCCGAAAGCGCGTTGCGCCAAGGTTTGCAGGCTTCCGGTCTGGAGTGGGAGGAATTGCCGGGTGAGGGCGCTTTCTACGGCCCGAAGATCGAATTCCACATCAAGGACGCCATCGGGCGCTCCTGGCAGTGCGGCACGATCCAGGTTGACTTCTCGATGCCGGGGCGCCTCGGGGCTGAATATGTGGCCGGCAACGACGAGCGCAAGGTGCCGGTCATGTTGCACCGCGCCATCCTTGGTTCGCTCGAGCGCTTTATTGGCATTTTGATCGAGAACTACGCAGGTGCGCTCCCGCTGTGGTTGGCACCGGTCCAGGCGGTTGTTCTCAATATTTCGGAAAAACAGGCTGATTATGCGGCCGATGTTGCGCAAAAGCTGCATGATGCGGGTTTCCGGGCCGAGGCGGATTTGCGTAATGAGAAAATTACCTATAAAATTCGAGAACATAGCTTGAACCGGCTGCCTTATCAGCTCGTTGTGGGCGATAAGGAAAAGGCGGACGGACTGGTGGCCGTGCGTACACGCGGCGGTCAGGATCTCGGTCAAATGACGATCGAGGCTCTGATCGAGCGACTTCAAGGGGAAGTCGCGGCGCGTAGTGGCACGGCTTAATTATTGATATTTCGGGGGTTTTACCATCGCTCAGAACAAGGCCCATCGTTTAAACGATGAGATCACGGTGCCGGAGATTCGTCTCCAGGGTTTGGAAGGTGAGCAGCTAGGGATCGTTAATATCCGCGCTGCGCTGCAGATGGCCGAAGAAGCCGGGGTTGACCTGGTTGAAATCGCGCCGACGGCGAAACCGCCGGTCTGTCGCATCATGGACTATGGCAAGTTCAAGTACCAGGAAGCCAAACGGGCACACGAAGCGAAGCTGAAACAGAAGCAGGTCCAGGTCAAGGAAATCAAACTCCGTCCAGGTACCGACGAAAACGATTACCAGATCAAGCTGCGGAATATGACCCGCTTCCTGGAAGACGGCGACAAGGTCAAAGTGACCCTGCGTTTCCGGGGTCGGGAAATGGCTCACCAAGAGTTCGGTATGCGTCAGTTGGAGCGTATCAAGACTGACCTCGAAGCCTATGGGCAAGTCGAGCAGATGCCGAAGATGGAAGGACGCCAGATGATTATGGTCATCGGGCCTGCCAAGAAGAAGTAAGGTTTTTTAGGATTCGGTTTTCGAGTCCGAATTTGCAGTACCGGCAACCGGGTAACCGG
Source organism: Azonexus sp. (assembly GCA_041904995.1). Taxonomy (GTDB): domain Bacteria; phylum Pseudomonadota; class Gammaproteobacteria; order Burkholderiales; family Rhodocyclaceae; genus Azonexus. The sequence goes on along the minus strand of JAYRMB010000001.1, from coordinate 428,834 downwards.
AAGCCAAACAAACAAGTGCTTTCGGGTTATGGAAGCGTTCCCGTCGGGGACCACCTGTCAGCATGTCATTAAGGAGCATCAAAATGCCCAAGATGAAGACCAAGAGCAGCGCCAAGAAGCGCTTCTCGGTTCGCGCGGGTGGTTCCATCAAGCGCGGCCAAGCCTTCAAGCGTCACATCCTGACCAAGAAGACCACCAAAGTTAAGCGTCACCTGCGCGGTGCTACTGCTGTTCACGAGCGCGACACCGCTTCTGTCCGCGCCATGATGCCCTACGCGTAAGGAGATAGAAGATGTCCCGAGTTAAACGTGGTGTAACGGCTCGCGCCCGTCACAAGAAGGTTCTCGCTCAGGCCAAGGGTTACCGCGGTCGTCGTAAGAACGTATATCGCATCGCCAAACAGGCGGTCATGAAGGCTGGTCAATACGCCTACCGTGACCGTCGTCAGCGCAAGCGTCAGTTCCGTTCTCTGTGGATCGCTCGTATCAATGCTGCCGCTCGCGAGCTGGGCATGAAGTACAGCACCCTGATGAACGGCCTGAAGAAGGCCAACATCGAAGTCGACCGCAAGGTTCTGGCCGATCTGGCCGTCTTCGATCAGCCGGCATTTGCTGCTCTGGCCGCCCAGGCCAAGGCACAGCTCGGCGCCTGAGCTTAAGCTCTTGAAAAAAAAGGAGGCGCAAGCCTCCTTTTTTGTTTATTCGTTTTGCTGTCGGTAGTTTTGCTGGAACAAGTCCATGGACAATCTCGAACAAATCGTTAGCGAGGCCAAAGCCGCTTTCGCTGCCATTTCCGACCCGGACGCGCTGGAGCAGGCCAAGGCCCGTTTCCTAGGCAAGAGCGGCCAGATTACCGAACTCCTGAAGGGCTTGGGCAAACTGCCGCCCGAAGAAAAGAAGACTGCCGGCGCGGCAATCAACGTCGCCAAGACGGCGGTCGAGAATGCGCTGAATGAGCGCCGCGAAGCGATTCGCAAGGCTGCGCTGGAAGCACGTCTCGCTGAAGAGGCGCTGGATGTCACCTTGCCCGGTCGCGCCGAAGCGCGCGGCGGCCTGCATCCGGTGACCCGTACGCTGGAGCGTATCGAATCCCTGTTTGCCTCGATTGGTTTCGAGGTCGCCGATGGCCCGGAAATCGAAGAGGATTTCCACAATTTCACCGCCTTGAACACGCCGGAGGATCACCCGGCGCGTTCGATGCACGACACCTTCTACCTGCAGAACCCGGACGGCACACTGGCCGACAAGGTGCTGCTGCGTACCCATACCAGCCCGATCCAGGCGCGCTACATGCAGGCACACGTCGCCCGCTACGGTGCACAGGAAAAAATGCCCGAAATCCGCATCATTGCGCCGGGCCGTGTCTATCGCGTCGACTCCGATGCGACCCATTCGCCGATGTTCCACCAGGTCGAAGGTCTGTGGGTTGGCGAGAACGTTTCCTTTGCTGACCTGAAGGGCGTCATTGCTGATTTTCTGAAGAGCTTCTTTGAGACCGACGACCTGACGGTACGTTTCCGCCCGTCCTTCTTCCCGTTCACCGAACCGTCCGCCGAGATCGACGTGGCTTTCATGAGCGGTGCGCTGAAGGGCCGCTGGCTGGAAATCGCCGGTTGCGGCATGGTGCATCCGAATGTCCTGAAGATCGCCGGTATCGATCCGGAAAAGTACACCGGGTTCGCCTTCGGTTTCGGTCCGGACCGCCTGACCATGCTGCGTTACGGCGTCAATGACCTGCGCCTGTTCTTCGAAGGTGACCTGCGTTTCCTGCGCCAGTTCGCCTGATCCCATTTTCGAGTCAAGCCCATGAAATTCTCCGAATCCTGGTTGCGTACCCTCGTCGATCCGAAACTGACGAGCGAGGAACTTTCCCATCTGCTGACCATGGCCGGCCTCGAAGTCGAGGATCTGGCCCCGGTTGCCCCAGCTTTCAATCAAGTCATCGTTGCCCAGGTGCTCGAAGTCGTGAAGCATCCGGATGCCGACCGTCTGAACGTCTGCCAAGTCGATATCGGTACCGGTACGCCGCAGCAGGTCGTTTGCGGTGCGCCGAATGTCGCGGCTGGCCTCAAGGTGCCGTGCGCATTGCCTGGCGCGGAATTGCCGGGCGACTTCAAGATCAAGGTCGCCAAGGTGCGTGGTATCGAATCCTCCGGCATGCTGTGCTCGGCCAAGGAACTCGGTATTGCCGAAGAGGCTTCAGGCCTCTTGATCCTGCCGGCCGATGCGCCAGTCGGACAGAGCATTCGCCAGTATCTCGAGCTCGACGACAACGTCTTCGAGATCAAGTTGACGCCGAACCGTGCCGACTGCTTGTCGCTGCAGGGTATCGCCCGCGAAGTTGGCGCCATTACCGGTGCTCCGACGAACTTGCCGCTGGTGAGCGAGGTGGTAGCGAGCATTTCCGACAGTCGTCCGGTCGTACTCGATGCGCCGACTGCCTGCCCGCTTTACTACGGTCGTGTGATCAAGAACGTCGATGCCAAGGCGCCGACGCCGGAATGGATGAAGCGTCGCCTGGAACGCAGCGGCATCCGCTCGATCTCGGCGCTGGTCGATATCACCAACTACGTGATGCTCGAACTCGGCCAGCCGCTGCATGCCTTCGACAATACGAAACTGGAAGGTGCCGTGCATGCCCGCATGGCCAAGCCGGAAGAAAAGCTGCTGTTGCTCAATGAGCAGACCATCCCGGTCGAGGCCGATGTCCTGATGATCGCCGACGAAGCCAAGCCCTTGGCCATGGCCGGCATCATGGGCGGCGAGGAGAGCGGCATTACCCTGGAGACGGGCGAACTTTTCCTGGAGTCGGCTTTCTTCGCGCCGAAGGCGATTGCCGGCCGTGCCCGTCGCTACGGTTTCAGCTCCGATGCTTCGCATCGTTTCGAGCGCGGCGTCGATTTTGGCGGTACGAAACGCGCCATCGAGCGGGCGACTGAGTTGATCCTCGCCGTTTGCGGCGGCCAGGCTGGCCCGGTGGTCGAGGCCAAGTCCGATCTGCCGGCACGTCCGCCGGTGCGTCTGCGCACGGCGCGCGCTGAAAAGGTACTGGGTGTTCCGCTCGGTGCAGAGAAAATTGCCGCCATCTTCACCGGTCTTGCCTTGAGTTTTTCTCGCGAAGGCGATGATTTCCTGGTTATGCCGCCATCCTGGCGTTTCGATATGGAGATCGAAGAAGATCTGATTGAAGAGGTCGCCCGTCTGGTCGGTTACGACAACATTCCAGCACATGCACCGCGCGCCCGCATGGCGATGCTGCGCCAACCGGAAGCGCAACGTCCGGCCTACCGTGTCCGCCAGATGCTGGCTGACCGCGGCTATCAGGAAGTCGTCAATTTCGCTTTTGTCGAAGAAGCTTGGGAAGCCGATTTTGCTGCGAAAACCGCCGAAGCCGACCTGATCCGTTTGGCTAATCCGATCGCCAGCCAGATGGCGGTGATGCGCTCGAATCTGTTCGGTGGCTTGATCGCCAATCTGGTCACCAACCTGAAGCGTAAGCAAAGCCGTGTTCGCCTGTTTGAAGTGGGGCGTACCTTCCACCGCGATGCCGCCGCGCAGCCGGTGGCTGGCTACCGCCAGCCTTGGCGTCTGGGCGGCCTGGCCTTCGGTGGCGCTTTGCCGGAAGGCTGGGGTAGTGGTGGTCGCAAGGTCGATTTCTACGACGTGAAGGGTGATATTGAAGCGCTCTTGGCGCCGGCCGAACTGCGTTTCGAGAAGCTGGGTCATCCAGCGCTACATCCGGGGCGCGCCGCTCGTATCCTGCTGAATGGAGAGGAAGTCGGCTGTCTCGGCGAATTGCATCCGGAATGGGTGCAGAAATACGATCTGCCCAATGCGCCGGTCCTGTTCGAACTGGACTTCGCCGCCTTGAAGGCGGCTGTCGTGCCAGCCTATGCCGAGGTATCCAAGTTCCCGCCGGTGATCCGCGACCTCGCGGTCTTGGTCGATCAGGGACTGGCTTTGCAGGCCTTGCTGGACGGCCTGCAAGGGCAAGTTTCGCCCTTGGTTCGCGACATTCAATTGTTCGATGTGTATGTCGGAAAAGGGGTCCCGGAAAACAAAAAAAGTCTTGCTTTCCGTATAGTTATGCAAGATACTCAACGCACTTTGCAAGATTCCGAAGTTGATGCTGCGATGCAGCAACTGGTGTCCTGTCTCGAACAGGCATTCGGTGCTCAACTGCGTGCCTGACGGAAAAATAACGATGACGCTGACAAAAGCCGAACTCGCTGACCTGTTGTTCGAGAGAGTGGGACTCAATAAACGTGAGGCCAAAGACATGGTCGAGGCCTTTTTTGAGGAAATCCGCAATGCTCTGGAAACCGGTGATGGTGTGAAATTGTCCGGTTTCGGCAATTTCCAGTTGCGTGACAAGCCGCAACGCCCGGGGCGCAATCCGAAAACCGGCGAAGAAATTCCGATCACTGCCCGCCGTGTAGTGACTTTCCATGCCAGTCAAAAACTGAAGTCCGACGTTGAACTCGCCTTCGATGGAACAACGGCTTAAACCCGGCGGCGAGGAACTGCCGCCAATTCCCGCCAAGCGCTATTTCACGATCGGTGAAGTGAGCGAGCTGTGCGGCGTCAAACCGCATGTGCTGCGTTACTGGGAGCAGGAATTCACCCAGTTGAAGCCGGTCAAGCGCCGTGGAAATCGACGTTATTATCAGCATCATGAAGTTTTGCTGGTGCGTCGTATTCGTGAATTGCTTTATAACCAAGGCTTTACGATCAGCGGCGCGCGTAATCGTCTGGATGAAGGCCCGGTCGCAGCGTCGACTGCTGCGGTGGACAAGCCCGAAATGCCAAAAATCCAGTTGGGATTGCGCGGTGAATTGCAGTCCGTAATTGAAATGTTACGGCTTTGAATTTCGCGCTTTTCAGGTATAATGCGCGGCTCGTCGGGGTGTAGCGCAGCCTGGTAGCGCACTTGCATGGGGTGCAAGGGGTCGCGAGTTCGAATCCCGCCACCCCGACCATTTAAAAAGACCGGCTTTGGCCGGTTTTTTTATTTTTCGCGTTGAAAAATAAATCCGGACAAATTAAATTAACGCCACTCATTTAAAACGAGGAGGTAATCATGGATTTGTCTTCGCTCACCGTTGCCCAATTGCGCGATTTGCAACAGCAGATTCCGGCCGAAATCAAGCGCCGTGAATCGCAGGAAAAAGCCGATGTATTGAACGAATTGCGTGCTGTCGCCAAGGCGCGCGGTTATGCCATCGAGGAATTGCTGGGCAAGGAAGTCAAAGCCAAGGCAGCGACCGGCGGTAAGGTCAAGGTCAAATATCGCCATCCGGAAAATGCCGAATTGCAATGGACCGGTCGCGGCCGTCAGCCGAAATGGGTTGCCGCTTGGTTGGCCAATGGCGGTACTCTGGAAAAACTCGCGGTTTAATCGATGCGAATTCTGTTGAGTAACGACGATGGCTACTTCGCTCCCGGCCTGGCAGCGTTGGCCGAGGCACTGGGTCAATTCGGCGAGGTCGTCGTCGTCGCTCCGGAGCAGAACAGAAGCGGGGCCAGCAATTCCCTGACGCTTGACCGCCCGCTGTTATTGAAACAGGCGGCCAACGGGTTTTATTTCGTCAATGGCACGCCGACCGACTGCGTGCATTTGGCCGTGACCGGAATGCTGGATGAATTGCCGGATATTATCGTTTCCGGAATTAATCTCGGCGCCAATATGGGTGACGATACGATTTATTCCGGAACGGTTGCTGCGGCGACCGAAGGATATTTATTGGGAATTCCGTCAATTGCCGTTTCATTGACGAGTTTTGCCGGCGAATATTTTTCGACTGCTGGAAAAGTAGCCGCTGAAATTGTCGCCAAATATATTGAAAAGCCGATTGCCGAACCGGTGCTGTTGAATGTGAATGTTCCGGATATTCCCTATGCCGAATTGCAAGGGATGGAAATTACCCGGCTCGGTCGGCGCCATAAGGCGGAGCCGGTGGTCAAGATGAAATCGCCGCGCAATGAAACGGTTTATTGGGTCGGCGCGGCAGGTGCTGCGGCGGATGCCGGGCCGGGCACCGATTTTCATGCGGTGGAGCATGGCCGTGTATCGATCACGCCGCTGCAGATCGACCTGACGCACAATGCGCAATTGAATGTAATTCGAGACTGGATGAGGTAAGACGGGTGTTGCACGGCATCGGGATGACTTCGCAGCGGACGCGTATCCGGATGATTGAGCGTCTGCGCGAGCAGGGAATACGCAACGAAGCGGTTTTGCGCGCCATGGCCGCGGTGCCGCGCCATATCTTCGTCGAGGAGGCCTTGGCCTCGCGCGCTTACGAAGACACGGCGTTACCTTTGGGGATGGGGCAAACCATCTCGCAGCCTTATATCGTTGCCCGGATGATCGAACTGCTGATCAACGGCCGCCAAGGGCTTGGCAAAACCTTGGAGGTTGGTGCCGGCTGTGGCTACCAGGCGGCAGTGCTGGCGCAATTGACCAATGAGGTCTATGCCATCGAGCGTCTGGCCCCGTTGATCGAGAAGGCCAAGGGCAATATGCGCACCCTGCAGCAATTCAATGTGCGTCTGAAACATGGCGACGGGCAATTGGGTTTGCCCGAAGCGGCACCGTTTGACAGTATCATAGTGGCTGCGGCGGGTATGCAGGTTCCGCCGGCGTTGCTGGCGCAATTGACTGAAGGTGGCCGATTGGTCTTGCCAGTTGGCGCGAACGAGCAGTATCTTAGCCTGATTGAACGGACGCCTCAGGGATTTACCGAGACTCGCCTCGATGCGGTGCGTTTCGTCCCGCTTCTCTCTGGAACACAATGATTCGCTATCTGACTCTTGTTCTTCCCGCTGTTCTGTTGGCGGGCTGTTTTTCCCAGCCGCCGGCGCCAACCGTCGATCGCAGCGGTTCGTCGCAGAGCCGCGTAACTGCAGCGGCACAACCGAGCGGGCCGGGGTATTACACGGTCAAGCGCGGCGATACTCTTTACCGAATTGCTTTGGAGAACGGCCAGGACTACCGCGATATCGCTGCCTGGAACAATATTTCCAATCCTTCCAGCATCAAGGAAGGGCAGATACTGCGCGTCATTCCGCCGAGCCCTGCCGGCCCGATTGCCGATGGCCCGGTGGTGGCACAACCCATCGCCACGACATCGGTGGTCGAAGCGCGCTCGCTCGATCAGCCACCGGCTGCGGCTAATGCTACCGGATTGAAGCGCGAGCCGAAGGTGGGCAAGGAGCCGTATTCCGACGAAGCCTATGCCCGCCTGAACAAAACCAGCGATGCCCCGGCCAAGCCGGCGGAAGTCAAACCCGAGCCCAAGCCTGAGACCCCGGCGCCAAGTGCTCCGGTCGCCGCCGGTCCGGATGAAGTGCCGTGGCAATGGCCGGCTTCCGGAAAACTGTTGGCACCGTTCAACGACTCCTCGAACAAGGGCCTGGATATCGCTGGCAAGGCAGGCGATCCTATCCTGGCGGCCGGCGACGGCAAGGTGGTCTATGCCGGTAGTGGTTTGCGCGGCTATGGCGAGTTGGTCATCGTCAAGCATAACGGAACCTACTTGTCGGCCTATGCGCATAACCGCAAGATCTTGGTCAAGGAAGGCCAGAGCGTGACCAAGGGGCAGAAGATTGCTGAAATGGGCAATACCGACGCCGATACGGTCAAGCTGCACTTCGAGATTCGCAAACAGGGCAAGCCGGTTGATCCGGCCCAGTATCTGCCGAAGCGGTGACGGAAATGGGCGAGGGGATGGAACTCGAAGATCTGGGCGAGCAGCCTGACGAGTCCATCCTGTTGCCCGACGTCGAGACGGTCGCTCCTGAGCTTGAGCTGCTCGAAGACGTCACTCAGCTTTACCTTAATGAGATCGGTGCCAAGCCGCTACTGACACCGGAAGAGGAATTGGCGACGGCGCGAGCGCTACGTCAGGGTGATTTTTCTGCTCGGCAGAAGATGATCGAGCACAACCTGCGCTTGGTTGTGAATATCGCCAAGCATTACCTGAACCGCGGCATTCCGCTGCTCGATCTGGTCGAGGAAGGCAATCTCGGCCTGATCCACGCGCTGGAAAAATTCGATCCGGAGCGCGGTTTCCGTTTCTCCACCTATGCCACCTGGTGGATACGCCAGAGCATCGAGCGCGGCATCATGAACCAGTCGCGCACCATCCGTTTGCCGGTGCATGTGGTCAAGGAAATCAACGTCGTATTGCGCGCCATGCGTCACATCGAGGCGGCCGAAAGCCGCGACTCGACGGTGGAACGCATCGCCATCCTGCTCGACAAGCCGGTCGAGGACGTTCGCCGCATTCTGTCGCTGAATGAGCACATCGCCTCGCTCGATGCGCCGCTGGACATCGACCCCAACCATTCGATGGCCGAGTTGATTGCCGACGAGGAGGGTGGCGATCCCGAATCGCTGCTCCAGTCGAGCGAGATCGGTTCGTTGATCGGCAGTTGGCTGGAGCAATTGACCGAGCGTCAGCGCGCCATCATCGAAAGGCGCTACGGCCTCAATGGGGCGGATATTTCCACCCTCGACACCATTGCTGGCGAACTGGGCCTGACCCGCGAGCGGGTCCGCCAGATTCAGATGGAAGCGCTTGACCGCCTGCGCAAGATCATCAAGCGCGGCAATATTTCTCGCGATTCGCTACTTTAGACGCGTCGACCAGGCAGAGGCGGCTGCGGATTTCCTCGGCCAGCTGGAATACCGACATGGCGTAGAAGGTCGAGCGGTTGTAGCGCGTGATCACGTAGAAATTTTCGTAACCCAGCCAGTATTCGGTTTCCTTTCCCGGCGATACGAGATCAAGCAAGGCAACCGTGCCGGCTGTATCTGCATTCGCAGCGATGCCCTGGCTGGCCAGGTCGGCCACCTTCAGGCTCGGACGAATGCCAGCCTGGATCAGGCCATCGACTGGCGCACCGTTGCTCATCGCTGGTACGGCTATCGGTTGTTCGGCCAGCCAGCCATGTTGTTCGAGGAAACGACCGACGCTGCCGATGGCATCGTCCACTGAACCGGACAGATCGACCCGCTGATCGCCGTCGAAATCGACGGCGTAACGGCGCTGACTGCCGGGCATGAACTGCGGGATACCGATGGCGCCGGCGAAGGAGCCTTTGACGGCGACCGGATCGAGCGCGTTCTCGCGGCTGAGCAGCAGGAACTGCTCCAGTTCCGTCCGGAAGAAATCGCTGCGCGGCGGGTAATGGAAGGCCAGTGTGGCCAGGGCTTCGAGTACCCGGAAGCCGCCGGTGTTCTTGCCGTACTCGGTCTCGACACCGATGATTGCGACGATGATTTCCTCGGGTACTCCGTAGAGGGCGCGAGCGCGCGCCAGTTGGGCGGCATTGGCCTGCCAGAAGCGGACGCCACCGTCGATGCGCCGGTCGTTCAGGAAGCGCGGCCGGTAGCGTTCCCAGGAGCGTTGCAGCGGTGAGGCCGGCGGCTTGATCAGTTGCAGCACCTTGGCGTTGGGGCGGACTTGGCCGAATTGGCTGAGCAGCGCTTTGGCGTCGAAGCCATGCCGGTTTTCCATGTCCATGGCGAATTCGACTACCTCGGCCTCGTCGGCGAAGGTCGGCTGGGGTTGTGCCGCACGCACCGGCGCGATGAGGGCAAACAAGCCGAAGCCGAGGGCGGCGGTATGGAGGGCTAAGCGGTACTTCACGTCATACTCCGTCAGGGCAATTGCGCAACCAGGCGGCGCAAGCGTTTGATCTGTTCTTCGGCGCCGCCGTAGCGGGCCAGCAAATAGGCTTCGGCAACTCTGGCAAAAGCCTCGGCTATTTCCGGTCGCTCGTCGGCAACCCGTTGGGCGAGGCTCATCGGCGCCTCCCAAGGGGCGAAGTCTACCCGTCTTCGCGCCAGATGTCGCAAGGCCTTGCGCCATAAACGTTGGGCCGGGTCGAGGTGGGGCCGGCGGTAAAGCGCCCACAGCGCGACTGCAACCAACAGGGCACCGCAGACGCCGGCGAGCAGGGCGGCCAGACTTCGCCAATCGGCATCGGGCAGACCGAGGCGGTCGAGCAGGTCGCGCTGGCGCTTGCCGTCATAGCCCAGCACGTGTTGATTCCAGGCATTGTTCAAGGCTTCCCAGCGATAGCGCGCGAGGCGCAGCCAGTCGGCGCGTATCTGTACCAGCGCCGGCAAGGGCTCGCCGGCCGGCAGGGCGTCGGCGATGCCTTGCTCGATGCGGTTAGGGGCGATGGCCGCAGTCGGATCGACACGCACCCAGCCACGGCCAGCCAGCCAGACTTCGGCCCAGGCGTGGGCATCGGACTGGCGGATGACGAGGTAGCCGTCGAGCGGATTGGCTTCTCCGCCCTGATAGCCGGTGACGACGCGTGCCGGAATGCCGGCGGCGCGCATCAGGACGACGAAGGCGGCGGCGTAATGCTCGCAGAAGCCGCGCCGCGTCGAGAACAGGAAATCGTCGATCGGGTTGTCGCCGAGCAGCGGCGGTTGCAGCGTGTAAACAAACTCCTCGTCGCGAAATTGTTTGAGGGCGCGGCCGATGACGGCGGTCGGGTCGGTAGCCTCGGCGCGCCATTGGCGGCCAAGGGCGAGACTGCGTGGATTGCGTTGCGGCGGCAGCGCCAGGTTACGTTGCAAAACGTAGGGCGTTTCCTCGACATTGAAGCGGTAATCCAGGCTGGCCGCCAGGCGGTAGCGCTGGCGCTGTTCCAGTGGGCGGCGGGTGAGGGCTGTCAGGTTGCCATTCAGTGCTGCTTCAGGTGGAAGGCCGACCGGCGCATCGAGGGCGAGCAACCAACGCTGGTTGTGGGCTTCGAGGGTCGTTTCGTAGCTGATCGTCTGGGCCAGTGTTTCGAGGCGCTCGACGGGCGCGCGCGCTGCCGTGGGCTGCCAGGTCTTGCCGTCGTAGTTCTCCAGCACTGGCCCGCGCCAGTAGAGTTTGTCGCGTGCCGGAGCTTGGCCATCGAAACGGACACGGAAAGCGATTTCGCCGCTTTGCGCGAGTTGCGACAGACTGCCGGGCGACATGCTGTCGGAAAGGCCGGTGCGACCGGCATGGGCATCCTGCGGCAGCCCCCAGAGCGGGCCGCCGACCCGTGGAAAGAGGATGAACAGCGCCAACATGAAAGGCAGTGCTTGCAGGCTGAGCACGGCGGCGTAGCGCAGGGTTGGGCGCAGGCGGATTTCGGCGCCGCCTTGCAGGCGGATGGTGGCGGCGGTGACCAGCCAGAAGGCGAAAAGCAGCCAGACGCCGGTGGCGATGCTCTGCGAGTAGAGGTAATGCGTCAGCAGCAGGAAGTAACCGAGCGTCAGCAAGACGCTGGCATCGCGCTGGCTACGCATTTCCAGCAGCTTCATCGAGGTGAACAGCAATAGCATGCCGACGCCGGCATCACGACCGAATAGCGTGCGGAATTCGACCAGGGTGCCGGCGCAGGCCACTGCCACCAGCAACAGAAGCAGCCAGCGGCTGGGCAGGCGCTGATCCTTCCACCAGATCCAGGCGCCCCAGAACCAGAGCAAACCGGCCATGGCGCTCAGCCAGAGCGGCTGGTGCAGGGCATGCGGTGCGGTAGCGGCCAAGGCTACCGCGAACAGCCAGGGCGGTGCGCCGCGGTCGAGGGCGAGGGTGGCAGGTGTGCTCATGGCTCGTACAGTGCCAGGGCTTCCAGGCAGTGCTGGCAGTGCACCGGGCCGTGCGCGGGGGCAATCCGCCGGCCGGGCAAATTGAGGCCGTAATCCTGGCGGCTGCCTTCGGCGGCCAGTACCCAGCCGGCGAGTTGCGACAGGCGGCCTTCAAGGTCCAAGGCCGGGTCGGTCAATGAGCAGTCAAGTAGCAGTTCGGTGGTCTCGCCGCCGGCAAATTGTTTGACCAGCAGAGGCTGGTTCCCGGTCTGTCTAGCGCTGGCTTTCCAGGCGACATGGCGCAGGGGGTCAGCCGGCTGGCGTTGGCGAAAACCGCCAAAATCGTCCTGGCCGCCTCGGCCGCTACCGCCTTCCTGTGTCGATGGCGTGGGTGCGGGCAAGGGTGTGGCGAGCGGTTTTGGATAGACCAGGCAGCGCATTTCCGGCTGCAGGTAGCTCCAGGCCGTAAACAGGCCAAGCGGGTAGCGGCTGGACAGGCGCACGCGCGGCAACTCCAGCCAGCCGCGTTTTGTGGCGCTGAGTGGCACCTCGGTTTTTGTGCTTTTTTGCCCGTGCACCGCAGCAGTGGCGATTTTTCCCTTTTCTGCTTCCAGTTCGAGCGCCAGACGCGGATCGTCACGGTCGTTGCTGAGCGTCAGCGGAAAATGCGCGACTTCGCCGACGAAAACCGGTTCGGCCCGCCCCGGCGTGACGGTCAATCCGTACAGGTTGCGAAAGCCATGGATCATGCCGGTCAGTCCCAACCCGGCGAGCAGGAAGACGAGGGCATGGCCGAGCGCCAGATCGTAGTTGATCGCCGTCAGCAGCATGACGACGAGCGTTACCGCGAAGAGCAGGCCGTGGCGCGAAGGCAGGATGAAGATGCGTCGCTGGCCAAGGCGAAACGGCGCGCTGCCGTCGCTGTGCCAGCGGAAAAGCTGAATCTGCAGGCGTTTGATCAGTTCCACGTTCAGGGGATGGCGACGCTGCGGATCAGTGCTGCGATGTCCTCGGCGGTGGCGGCGCTGCCACCTTGGGCCGAACGCAGGCGGTGACGGGCGACGGCCGGCAGCACGGCTTGCACATCGTCGGGAATGACCATGTCGCGCCCGGCCAGCCATGCCCAGGCGCGGGCGGCGGCAAGCAGCCCGAGGCCGGCGCGCGGCGAGAGGCCATGCTGGAAATTGGGCGAATGGCGGGTCGCCTCAACCAGTGCTTGTACGTAGTCGATCAGCGGTTCGGCGACATGCACGGCTTCGACTTTGCGTTGCAGCGCCGGCAATTCATCCGGCGTCAGCAAGGCGAGTTGTTCTTCCGCTTCGCGTCGGCGGCCGCCGCTGGCGAGCAGCGTGCGTTCGGCCGAACGGTCGGGGTAGCCGAGTTCGACGCGCATCAGGAAGCGGTCGAGTTGCGATTCGGGTAGCGGGAAGGTGCCGATCTGGTGCGCCGGGTTCTGCGTGGCGATGACGAAGAAGGGCGTCGGCAGCGTGCGCGTTTCGCCCTCGCTGGTCACCTGGCCTTCTTCCATGGCTTCGAGCAGGGCGCTTTGCGTCTTCGGTGTTGCCCGGTTGATTTCGTCGGCCAGCACCAGTTGGGCGAAGACCGGGCCGGGAATGAAGCGGAAGTCGTTGCGCTCGCGGTCGAAGATCGATACGCCGGTGATGTCGGCTGGCAGCAGGTCGGACGTGAATTGAATGCGCGAGAAGCGCAGGCCGAGCAGGTGGGCGAGGGTGTGGGCCAGCGTCGTCTTGCCCATGCCGGGCAGGTCTTCGATCAACAGGTGGCCGCCGGCCAGCAGGCAGGCCGCGGCGAGGCGAATCTGCACCGGTTTGCCGAGAATGATTTGCTCGGCACGGGCGAGCACGGCGTCGAAGGGGCGGGCTTGGGGAGAGAACGGTGAGGTCAGTGGACCGGGCATGTAGTTTTCCGTATGGACGCTGAACAATTCAGACAAATTCTAATACTTGAAGCTGTCCGGGAATTGGGACGATAATGACATTTCAACACAAGCCTATAAGCCGAAAGGCGCAGAGAGATAACAAGTGACGACCACTGCCTTCATCACCCATCGCGACTGCCAGTTGCATGACATGGGTTCGCATCATCCGGAATGCCCGCAACGTCTCACCGCTATCAACGATCACCTGATCGCGCAGGGGATCGATGCCTACTTCAACTATTTCGATGCGCCGCTCGCCTCTTTCGAGCAATTGCTGCGCGTGCATCCGGCCGCCCATCTGGAGCGCCTGAAGCGTGCTTCGCCGGAAACCGGCGTGGTGCACCTCGATCCTGATACGGCGATGAACCCGCACACCTGGCAAGCCGCCTTGCGCTCGGCCGGGGCTGGTTGCCACGCGGTCGATCTGGTCATGAACGGCGAAGTCGAAAACGCCTTCTGCTCCGTGCGCCCGCCCGGTCACCACTGCGAGAAGAGTACGCCGATGGGCTTCTGCTTCTTCAACAACATCGGCGTCGCCGCCATGCATGCGATCAAGGCGCATGGCCTGGAGCGCGTCGCCATCATTGATTTCGACGTGCACCACGGTAACGGCACCGAAGACTGCTTTGCCGGTGACGAGCGCGTGCTGATGTGCAGCATCTTCCAGCACCCGTTCTATCCGTATAGCGGCGCCGACAAACCGGCGGCCAACATGTGCAACGTGCCGCTCGCGGCCGGTTCCGGCGGCGAGGAATTCCGCGATGCCGTCATGCAGGTATGGACGCCGCGTCTGCGCGAATTCAAGCCGCAGTTGATCCTGATCTCGGCCGGCTTCGATGCCCACTACGAAGACGACATGGGCGGCCTCAAGCTGTTCGAGAAGGACTATGCCTGGGTCACCGATCATCTCAAGAAGCTGGCTGCCGAGTTGTGCAACAAGCGCATCGTTTCGATGCTCGAAGGCGGCTACGTGATGACTTCGCTGGCCCGTAGCGTCGGCGCTCATTTGCGTTCGCTGGCCGATCTCTAATCCTATCGATCCAAGCGCTTAATTCTTCTGAAAAAGGGCAGGGTGGGGTAAAATCCACCCTCTTTTTTCGTGTTTCCATCGTTTAACCGGACAAATCCATGGCGTTGATTGTTCAAAAGTACGGCGGCACTTCGGTCGGTAATCCCGAACGGATCAAGAATGTCGCAAAGCGCGTCGCCAAGTTCCACGCGCAAGGCCACCAGGTGGTCGTGGTCGTCTCCGCGATGAGCGGCGAAACCAACAAGCTGATCGCGCTGGCCAAGGAAATTCAGGCCAACCCCGATCCGCGCGAGCTGGACCAGATCTGCTCCACCGGCGAGCAAGTTACCATCGGCCTGCTGGCCATGGCGCTCAAGAGCATCGGCGTTGATGCCCGCAGCTACACCGGCGGCCAGGTCAAGGTTCTGACCGACAGCACCTTCACCAAGGCACGCATCCTGTCGATCGACGAAACCAATATGCGTCGCGACCTCGATGCCGGCAAGGTTGTCGTCGTCGCCGGTTTCCAGGGCGTCGATGAAGAAGGCAACATCACCACGCTCGGCCGTGGCGGTTCCGATACCTCCGGCGTTGCGCTCGCTGCCGCGCTGAAGGCCGACGAGTGCCAGATCTACACCGACGTCGATGGCGTCTACACGACCGACCCGCGCGTCGTGCCGGAAGCCAAGAAGCTCGACACCATTACCTTCGAAGAGATGCTGGAAATGGCCAGCCTCGGCTCCAAGGTGCTGCAGATCCGCTCGGTCGAATTCGCCGGCAAGTACAAGGTCAAACTGCGCGTTCTTTCCAGCTTCCAGGACGAAGGGGAAGGTACGCTGATCACTGTTGAGGAAGACAAGAACATGGAACAACCCATCATCTCCGGTATCGCCTTCAATCGCGATGAAGCCAAGCTGACCATGCTGGGCGTTCCGGACACCCCGGGCATCGCCTACCAGATCCTGGGCTCGATCGCCGACGCCAACATCGACGTCGACATGATCATCCAGAACGTCGGCCATGACGGCACCACCGACTTCTCCTTCACCGTCAACCGCGGCGACTTCGCCAAGGCCAAGGACATCCTCGAAGCCGTCAAGGCCAAGTTGGGTGCCCGTGAAGTGACCGGCGACAACAAGATCTGCAAGGTCTCCGCCGTTGGCGTCGGCATGCGTTCCCACCCGGGCGTCGCCTCCAAGATGTTCAAGGCCCTGGCCGACGAAGGCATCAACATCCAGATGATCTCCACCTCCGAGATCAAGATTTCCGTCGTCCTCGACGAGAAGTACCTGGAGCTGGCCGTTCGCGTCCTGCACCGTACCTTCGGTCTGGACCAGTAAGGGTTTGACCAAAAGGCGCGGAGGCTATATCATCCGCGCCTCGTTGTAAGCCTGGACACGGAGACGTGGCCGAGAGGTCGAAGGCACTCCCCTGCTAAGGGAGCATGCGGGCAAAACCTGCATCGAGGGTTCGAATCCCTCCGTCTCCGCCAGCAAACGATCAATCAAGCGCCCAATTGGGCGCTTTTTTGTTTTCAGCGATGGATTTTCGTTGCCTGAAACGGGGCTGGCGTTGCCGCGGCCCGATCGGTCAGCTCAGCTCGTGACCAGCAGGCTCTGGATACGCTCGAGCAATACATCCTTCTCGATCGGCTTGGTCAGGTAGGCATCGGCGCCGAAGAGTTTGGCGGCCGCCACATCGGTTTGCTGCGTCAGGCAGCTGGTGACGATGATCGGCGTGGCCAAGGTGGCCGGGTTGCCGCGTATACCGGAACAGACATCAAGCCCGTCCATCGTGCCGGGCAGCAGCACGTCGACCAGGACGACATCAGGCTTTTGGCTGATCGCCATTTCCAGACCCGTTTCACCGTCGCTCGCCTCGATCACTTCGAAGCCGGCTTTCTGCAAAATCGCCTTGGTGATTTCGCGGAGCACCCGGTTGTCTTCGATGATTAATATCCTTGGCATTGATTTTTCCTCTTTTGCCATATTATGTACTTGCTATTTGCATTTCGCCAGCCAGAGTGCGTGGCGGGCGATACAACTTGAAACATCCGGTCACCGAAGCACTGATGACCGCAGAGTTGCCAGCAAATACACTGGCTCCATCTGATGAATCCCCCTCTCAGATAGATAGTCTCCTCCCTAGCGAAATCTTTGGCCCAACTTGCGCAAGCTCGGTGGGCTTTTTCTTGTACCGCGTTCAGCCGGGCGGTTTATGGCTCCTCAGACGATAAAGTCTTGCCTGCCAAGGGCGTGTCATCCAGAATGTCGCCTCTTCGCTTGCCGTACACCTCTCGCATGAACGAAACCCTCGTCCGCCGTCGCAACCGCCTGAACATCATCGGTGCTGTCATCCTCGTTGTTGGCCTCGCGCTATCGGCTTGGCTCATGCGAGGTGCCGACGGCGACATGAGCGATGCAGTCTCCTACGAAGTGGTCGAGGGCAAGGTGATTGCCGTGTCGCCGAGCGACTCCAAGATCTATCGCGCCGATCTCGAACGTTTCGGCGGCAAGGCCTCGATTCTCGCCGACGAATTCAACCGCTGGTTCGCCAGCCTGTGGCGCGGCGAAAAGCTCGCGCTGATCATCGCGCTGCTCACCATCGTCGCCAGCTTCACCTGTTTCTGGAAAGCGCAGCACGGCGGCGAAAGCAAAACCGAGAGCAACGATGCTGTCTGAGCGCCTGGTGGAACTCGGCAGCCAGTTCTGGCTCGCCGCCAACCGCTTCAGCGCCTATGCGCTGCTCAACCTGCTCGACGATCCGGCCATCCTCGCGCTGGCCTTCTGCTGAACCATGGCGCGCCGCTTTCAAGCGCTGAAACAAGGCGAGGGCGCCTGAACGGGCGCCAGGCAACAGCATGGAACTCGACGCCCACGCCATCCTCGGCCTCAAGCCCGGCGCCACGCCGGAAGAGATCAAGCGCGCCTATCGCAAGCTGGCTATGCGCTGGCACCCGGACCGCAGCGACCACCCGCAAGCCACCGAACGCTTCAAGGAAATCGGCGCCGCTTACGAAATGCTCACTGCTGCGGTGCACGACGAAAATAGCGAAAAAACCGAAGCCGACGAGTCAGCCGAGGCAAGTGCCGAGCAGAACGAAGAAGAATCCGGCGAGGCCGACAACGCCGAGCAAGGCACCACGCCACGCGCCGCCGACATCCGGCGCAATTTCGAACTCAGCCTCGAAGAAGCCGCCGCAGGCTGCCGCAAGACGCTGCACTACACGCGCGGTAAAGCCTGCCCCACCTGCGAGGGCAGCGGCGAAGCCGGCCTGGCCCGCACCCGTTTCTGCGGCGATTGCCACGGCAGCGGTCGTGTGCATGACGAAAACCGCGATCTGGTGCGCTGCCCGGCCTGCAATGGGCGCGGCATCTTCACCGAACGCATCTGCCCTGATTGCGGCGGCAGCGGGCGTGACAGCACCGACCTCAGCCTCGAAATCAACGTCCCGCCGGGCATGCTGCCGGGCGACGAACTGCGCCTGGCCGGCCAGGGCGAGCAGGGTGGCGACGGCGAACTGCCGGGCGACCTCTACCTCACCATCGTCCTGCGCAGCCACGCCATCTTCCAGCTACGCGGCCGCGACCTGCATTGCCGCATGCCGGTCAGCGCACTGGCCATGATCGCCGGCGGTGAAATCGAACTCCCCACGCTCGCCGGCCACACCTTGCACGTGCTCGATGCCGGCCAGCCGGAAACCCGAGAAATCCGCCTCGCCGGCCTCGGCTACCCCGGCCGCGGCAAAGCCAAGGCGGGCGACCTGATCGTCGAACTCCACCCGGTCTATCCGGCGCAACTCAACGCCAAGCAACGCAAACTGCTGCTGCAAGCCAACGCCGCGCTGCTCGACGATCTGGATCAGGCCTTCCCCGACATCGCCGCCTGGCGCAAACAGCGGGAAGAAGGCTAGGGGCTAGTCTTCCGCCACCCCTCGCGGCCGCAACACGCCTTCCTCGCGTAGCCAGGCCTTGTAAGCCTTCATCACCGGCCGCGAAATCATCGTCTCGGCCAGCAGGCGCTTCTCATAGACGAACATCGTCATCGCCTCGTCCATGCCCGCCTGCGCCTGCTCGATCAGCGCATGATATTCCGCCCCCATCAACTTCCCCGGCCGTGTTCTGGCGATGGCGTAAATCACGGGAATCACCGCCTTGTCCTCGCCGCTCATCTTGCACTTGCCATCGAGAATCTTGAGCATCACCGTCGTCGTGCAATCGACATGCACCGGATCGATCAACCGGGCCTCAGCCCAGCGGGTGGCGGTAGCGGCATCCAAGGGAAACTCCTGTAGCGAAACGGACAAAACGGGTGGCTTCAGGAGGGAAGAGGCAACAAGGGTGCCAGGGGGAAGATTTGGTTTTTGGTCGTTTTGGGGGTGTGCACCGCAGTTGCGGGATTGGATGACGATCGCTGACGGGATTCTTCTAGATAAATCTCTGCTGGAGTAGCGTGGAATTTTATGTCATTGTTCTGATTTGTAAAGACTCATGGATTAAGGGTTGTTCCTAAATTTAATTAAACGTATATTTTTTGAGAGCTTGTCATGCAGAACATCAGTAAAGCCTTGGTGATTGCAATTCAATACCTTGGCTCACAGCGAAATGATGAAGAATTTAATGAAGATGACGATATAAAAATTGTTGAAGAGGTCTCCTTGATATTGAGGGAGGCTACTTTTGAAGAAAAAAACGAACTGATAAGCGCAGCAAACGCACTTGGTTTGAACGAGTGGCCGGAGTTATATGGTATTGACGTCTGATATTGGAAAATAAAACCAAAAAGTCTGGTTTGGTTTTTTGTTTTTAACTTTTCTTTTAAGAGCCGTAGTTGACTTTAATTTTTCTACTGTTGAAAATAATATAAATATGAAGAGAGTTTATTTTCTTTTGGCGGTACTCGTGGTATTTCTAGCTTCTGTGGGTATCTCTGCCTGTGGAACAATAACTGCCGGGATAGTTGGAATGCAGAAGCCTTACGATGAGCCTCTCGAAGGTAAACGCGCTAAACTAAGAGTTATTTACACAATGTTTGATCAGATATATATATATCCGAGTAGCACATCTCGCGCAGAAATTAAAAATGATAACGCGGGTGGGCGGGCAATCTCGAAAGCGGTTTCAAGAAGTGGTTTTAATACTGTTTCTGGAAATGTTGTTACATTTGAAGAGAAGCTCATCGGGATGCCATTCCCACCGTTTTTGTTAGAGCCAAATTTGTCACGAGTATATTCAGAATTCTATATTCCGGCAGAAAATGACTTTCTGGTAAGGATGCATTATTTTTCAAACTATGGAGCGCCCGGTTCACCTGTTGGATATAGTTCTATTTCTTGCCCATTTAAGCATTTTAATATGCGTGCTAAAGAGAATGGAAATTATGAGCTTGAACTTATAAGAACACGAGAACACTGTATTTATCAGATGTCAGAGATCACAGAGGATGGAAGACGCATTCCGGTGCAGGCGTGGCGAAGTATCGAGCAGTAAATTAGCCAAAGAGCTAGAGATGATTTGTCTATGAAAATCAGATATCGCTGATTAATTTGATTATTGTGTATAAACTTGTCGATGCCTAGATCAATTAACTATTGGGTGTCGAATGTCTGAGCACGGAATTATTTCGGAATGGAAATGTGCATTTGGTTCTGTTCTACCAGCAGGATTCCTATGTCGTTCTGCACTTGCTGAACGCTGGATGCGAATTCATAGTCTTCCTGAATCCAAACGATATCCAGAATCGGTTCGAGATTATTCCGAAATGCTTGATCGACAAAACAGTGTCGCGGAATACACCTTAGGTAAAAGATCTGAATGCCTTTTGTTCTTCACGCGTTTCGGCGAAGAAAGAGAATTGACGTCAGATGAGCTTCCTTTTCTCAATGCGGCTCCGGAACACGTGATGTCCTTGAATGGCGATGACGAGTATCATTTCTTTGCTCTTTACGTTACGTGGCAAAGAGAAAAATTCAACGAATTGATTGTTGCTTGCGCAAATGATCAGACGGGCCCGATCTTGTTTGCAAACGTAGCTACTCGCAGGATCTACGCGCCATATGCTGGAGGAGCAGATCTCTTCTTTCCTGGGCGGTCAGACGTGGAGGCCGCGCGTAGCTGTTTCTCAAATTGGTTATCAAAAAGAGTTGACGGTCTGTGAAAGTGTCGGCTAACAATTCAATCCAAAGGGCCACCAACAAGGGGGGGCTAATTTAAAACGTCGAAGGTCAGCCTTACTATCGGCTCGTTAGCAGCCCTCAGTAACTCTTCCCAAAATAAATCACCGTCAGCGTCGCGCCCACGGCGATGACGAAGCGGCGTAGCCAGATCGCCGGCATGCGCTTGGCGACGGCGGCGCCGGCCATCCCGCCGAGGGTGGCGGTGGCGAGGGCGACCAGGGTGTGCGGCCAGCTGATAGCGCCGACGACGATGAAGGTGACGGCGGCGATGGTGTAGTTGACCGCCGAGGTGAGGTTTTTCAGAGCGTTGAGTTCCTGCATGTCTTCGTAGCCCTGGATGGAGAGGGCGGCGAGGGTGAGGATACCCATGCCGGCGCCGAAGAAACCGCCGTAGATGGCGACGGCGAGCTGGAAGAGCACGCCGCCGACGCTGGTACGCGGGCCTTCGCTGACTTTCGCGCCGAGGCGGCGCTTGCTCCAGGCGACGAGGCGGCTGACCTGGGCGCTGAAGGCGAAGAGGCTGGTGGCAACGAGCAGCAGCCAGGGAATCAGCTTGGAGAAGGCGGCATTCGAGGTGGCGAGCAGCAGGAGGCCGCCGGTCAGGCCGCCGATCAGCGACACGATGACCAAAATGACGGCCCAGCGGCCGTGGCGCATGGCTTCCTTGCGGTAGGCCCAGGCGCTGGACAGACTGGCCGGCCACAGGGCGACGGAGTTGCTGGCGTTGGCCGTGACCGGCGGCACGCCAGCCGCGAGCATGGCCGGGAAGGAGAAGAAGGTGCCGCCGCCGGCGATGGCGTTCATGCCGCCGGCGAAAAAGGCGCCGAGGGCGACGAGCAGGGCTTCGGTGAGCGTCATGGGGTTTCTTGTGCGGTCGGGTTCGTTGGGTTTGGCGCCACCATTTTAGGCGGGCGAGTGGGCGGATTTTCCGGGCTTTGGCGGGGTGGCGCTAGTGTGGTTTTCCCGAGTCTGTGCCGCTTGGCTTTCGGGTCACGTTTGGTTACGTTTTAGTACAGACAGTTGCCACGCCATGACAGAAAATCGAGCCTCAACTCATGGAGTGGTTTATGGCACCCGAAACTCACGAAGGCATCGTTTGCAATCACTGGGTCGCCCAAGTTCATCCGAAAACTGGGCGCCCGGTTTCCGTTCACATTCATCGCGGCTCGCCCATTCCGGTGGCGGACGCCCGTCGCATTGCCCGCAAGGCGGCACCGTTCGGCAAGCTGGCCAGCCTGTCGCCGCTGGGCATTTGTTCGGCGGATACCGGCGACGAGTAAGGCGCGATTTTTGCCCGCTGGCGCGGGCTGCACAAGATGGCCGTCTGATTTCCGTTGGTTGGGGATCGACGGCTTTTTTGCGGGCTGTGGTTGAGCCCAGAAACCCCTCCCGGCCTCCCCTTGTCAGGGGAGGTGAAAACCGTCTCGCTGCACGCCTGAAATCTCAGGTAACGCTACTCACTTGGAGCAGCCAACCCCCTCCCTTGACAAGGGGAGGGCTGGGGAGGGGTTAGTGACTCGCCGCTTACGGCCGGGGCTGGCGAATGAATTTATGGGTTTTTTCGAGGTGCACCGCAGCAGTGGGCTGCAGGGCATGGCCGCGCCAGAAAACGTCGGCGTTTTGCCCTTCGAGCAGGGCGGCGAAGGCGGTTTCTTCGGCGGGTTGGCCGTGGGCATCGACGCATTCGCCGAGCAGGCTAGCGAGGTCGCGGTCGTCGAGCAGGCCAAGGCCGAGTTGGGCGTCGATCAGCAGATTGCCTTCGGGGTCGAGATAGATCGCTTTGATGTCGCCGGCCGGCTGGCCGGTGTGGCTGACGAAGGCATCGCCTTCGCGCCGGTAGATCCACGGGGTACAGGCGAGATCGACATAGACGCGCTGCGGCCCGTTTTGCACGAACCAGCGGCCTGACTCATCCGAAGCGTATTGCTTGTTCAGGAAGTCGATCAGGCCGCGGTGCGTGACGCGCTCGCCTTGCAGCCGCCAGTCCCCGCGCCGGTCGAGCGAGAGCCACTCGTAACAGGCGGGGACATTGGGCCACTTGGCGATTGCCGAGAAGTCGGCCATCAGCTGGCGTAGGCTTCCATCGGCGGGCAGGCGCAGTTCAGGTTGCGGTCGCCATACACATCGTCGATGCGGTTGACGCTCGGCCAGAACTTGTTGGCCTTGACCCAGGCCAGCGGGAAGACGGCTTCCTCGCGGCTGTAGGGACGCGTCCATTCGCCTTCGATGACATCCGCCTGCGAATGCGGGGCATTCTTCAGTGGGTTGTTGTCGGCGGGCAGCTCGCCCTTTTCGATGCGGTGGATTTCGTTGCGGATGGCGATCATCGCGGCGATGAAGCGATCCAGCTCGGCCTTGGATTCCGACTCGGTCGGCTCGACCATGATCGTGCCGGCCACCGGGAAGGAGACCGTCGGGGCGTGGAAGCCGTAGTCCATCAGGCGCTTGGCGATGTCGATTTCGGCGATGCCGGTGGCAGCCTTGATCGGGCGGATGTCGAGGATGCACTCGTGCGCGACGCGGCCGTTCTTGCCGACGTAGAGCACCGGGTAGTGGTCCTTCAGCTTGTTGGCGACGTAGTTGGCATTCAGGATGGCGACTTGCGTGGCCTTCTTGACGCCTTCGCCGCCCAGCATGGCGAGGTACATCCAGGAAATCGGCAGGATCGAGGCCGAACCGAACTGAGCCGCGGAAACGGCGCCCTGGCCCTTGTTGACGCGGCTGTCGTCACCGGTGGCGGCGACCACGTGGTCGGCCATGAACGGTGCCAGGTGGGCTTTGAGGCCGATCGGGCCCATGCCCGGTCCGCCGCCGCCGTGCGGGATGGCGAAGGTCTTGTGCAGGTTCATGTGGCTGACGTCGGCGCCGATGAAGCCCGGCGAGGTCAGGCCGACTTGGGCGTTGAGGTTGGCGCCGTCCATGTAAACCTGGCCGCCGTTGGCATGCACGATGGCGCAGATTTCCATGATTGCCTCTTCGAAGACGCCGTGCGTCGACGGGTAGGTGATCATCAGACAGGCGAGGTCGTCCTTGTGCTCTTCGGCCTTGGCCTTGAGGTCGGCGACATCGACGTTGCCGTTGTCGTCGCAATTGACCACGACGACCTGCATGTTGCACATCTGGGCGGTGGCCGGGTTGGTGCCGTGCGCCGACTTCGGGATCAGGCAGACCTTGCGGTGGCCTTCGCCACGGCTGGCATGGTAGCGGGCAATCGACACCAGACCAGCGTATTCGCCCTGCGCGCCGGAGTTCGGCTGCATGCAGATGGCGTCGAAGCCGGTGACAGTCTTCAGCCACTCGGTCAGGCCGCCGATCATCTCGTGGTAGCCCTGCACCTGATCGCGCGGGGCGAACGGGTGAATGCCGCCGAATTCCGGCCAGGTGACGGGGATCATTTCGCTGGTGGCGTTCAGCTTCATGGTGCAGGAGCCGAGCGAGATCATCGAATGGTCGAGCGCCAGATCCTTGTTCTGCAGCGACTTCAGGTAGCGCAGCATTTCGTGCTCTGTGTGGTGCGTGTTGAACACCGGGTGGGTGAGCACGGCATCGGCGCGCAGCAGGGCGTTCGGCAGGCCAGCGACCTGGGCGTCGAGCGCCTCGATGTCGAGTGTGGTCTTGGCGATCAGCTTGAACAGGGTGACGACGTCCTGGCGGGTGGTGGTTTCGTCGAAGGAGACGCCGAGCACGCCGGCACCGACGTGGCGCAGGTTGTAGCCGGCGGCCAGGGCATCGCGATAGACGGTTTCGCCATGGGCACCGAGGTCGAAGTGCAGGGTATCGTAGAACTGGCCGGTCAGCAGCTTGATGCCGGCGCGCTTGAGGCCTTCGGCCAGGATGGCGGTCAGGCGGTGGATGCGCGTGGCGATGGTCTTCAGGCCTTCGGCGCCGTGATAGACGGCGTACATGCCGGCCATGTTGGCGAGCAGCACCTGCGAGGTGCAGATGTTGGAGTTGGCCTTTTCGCGGCGGATGTGCTGTTCGCGCGTTTGCAGCGTCATGCGGAAGGCAGTCTTGCCGCGGGCATCCTTGGAAACACCGATGATACGGCCCGGCATGGAGCGGACGTTCGCTTCGCGGGTGGCGAAGAAGGCGGCGTGCGGGCCACCGAAGCCCATCGGGATGCCGAAGCGCTGGCTGGAGCCGAGGGCGATGTCGGCGCCCATGGCGCCCGGCGACTTGAGCAGCACCAGGGCCATCAGGTCGGAGGCGACGGCGATGCAGGCGCCCTTGGCCTTGAGGCCGGCGATCAGGTCGGTGAGGTCACGGACTTCGCCGTTGTTGCCCGGGTATTGCAGCAGGGCGCCGAAGAATTCGCCGTCCTTGTGGTCGTCGAGGCTGCCGATGACCAGCTCGAAACCGAAATAGCCGGCGCGGGTCTTGACCACGTCGATGGTCTGCGGGAAGCAGTTGGCATCGACCAGGAAGCGGTTGGACTTGGACTTGGAGGCGCGGCGGGCCATGGTCATCGCTTCGGCGGCGGCGGTGGCTTCGTCGAGCAGCGACGCGTTGGCGATTTCCAGGCCGGTCAGGTCGACGACCATCTGCTGGAAGTTCATCAGCGCTTCCAGGCGGCCCTGGGCGATTTCGGCCTGGTAGGGCGTGTAGGCGGTGTACCAGCCGGGGTTTTCCATGACGTTGCGCAGGATGACCTTGGGCGTCAGGGTGTCGTAGTAGCCCATGCCGATGCAGGACTTCTGGATGACGTTCTTGCCGGCGATGGCCTTCAGGTCGGCCAGCGCTTCGTGCTCGCGCTTGGGCGCGGCGAGCGGCAGGTCGGCCGGCAGGCGAATGGCGGCGGGAACGGTCTGGTCGATCAACTGGTCGAGGCTGGCGGCGCCAATGTCGGCCAGCATCTGGCTCATTTCGGTGGCGCAGGGGCCAATGTGGCGACCGATGAACTCGTCGTGCTGTTCAAGGGCGGAGAGTGGGAGGTTGCTCATGTCGGGTTCGATCTCGCGGGTGGGATGGAACGGAATGCGGGGGCATCAAGGCAAAAGCCCGGCACTGCTGCGGTGCACCGGGCTTTTTGGGCAAAAATCAAACTGATTTAAGCGGCGTCGGCGACGGCCTGGTAGGCAGCGGCGTCGAGCAGGGCGTCGACGTCGGCCATGTTGTCCGGGGTCATCTTGAACAGCCAGGCGGAGTAGGCGTCGGCATTGACCGATTCCGGCGCGTCGGCAGCGGCCTGGTTCACTTCGGTGACGGTACCGCCGATCGGGGCATAGACGTCGGCCGCGGCCTTGACCGATTCAACAACGGCGATTTCCTTGTCCTTGGCGTAATGGGCGCCGACTTCAGGCAGCTCGACGAAAACGAGGTCACCCAGGGCTTCCTGCGCGTGGTCGGTGATGCCGACGGTGACGGAGCCATCGGCGTTCTTCATAACCCACTCGTGGGAGGCGGCGTACTTGAGGTTGGACGGGACGTTGGACATGGTTTTCTCCTGATAGTGGGGTATTTATTGAACAGCCTTGCCGTTGCGGGCAAAGACGGGTTTGGTGACCTTGGCCTTGAGCAGCTTGCCGCGGATATCGACCTGCACTTCGTCGCCGATCTGCACGCCCATGGGCAGGCGGGCCAGCGCGATGGATTGTTGCAGCGTCGGCGAGAAGGAGCCGGAGGTGATTTCGCCTTCGCCCTGGGCGGTGACGACCTTCTGATGGCCGCGCAGTACGCCCTTGTCGAGCAGGATCAGGCCAAGGAACTGTTTTTGCTGGCCGTTGGCAGCCAACGCGGGACGGCCGACGAAATCGCGCTCGTCCTTCATGGCAACGGTCCAGGCCAGGCCGGCGTCGAGCGGCGACACGGTTTCGTCCATGTCCTGGCCGTAGAGGTTCATGCCGGCTTCGAGGCGCAGCGTGTCGCGGGCACCGAGGCCGCAGGGGGCGACGCCGGCATCCTTGAGCTTGTTCCACAGGCTTTCGGCCTCGCCGGCCGGCAGCATGATTTCGTAGCCGTCTTCACCGGTGTAGCCGGTGCTGGCGATGAAATACTGGTCAACTTCGGCGGCGAAGAAAGCCTTCAGGCCTTCGGTCGCGGCCTTGGCCTGCGGCAGCACCGACCAGACCTTGGCGCGGGCGTTCGGGCCTTGCACGGCGATGATGCCGAGCGCGTTGTCACCGTCACGGCGCTGGGTGATGGCGACGTCCATCTTCCATTCGGCGGCCTTGGCTTGCATCCAGGCCAGATCCTTCTCGGCGGTGCCGGCATTGACGACGATTCGGAAGCGGGTGTCGGTCAGGAAGTAGATGATGAGGTCGTCGATGACGCCACCGGCTTCGTTGAGCATGGCGGAGTAGAGCGCCTTGCCGGAGACGGTGAGCTTGGCGACATCGTTGGCGACGAGGCGGGAGAGGAAGGGGCGGCAATCGGCGCCGACCAGATCGACCGGGCACATGTGCGACACGTCGAACATGCCGCAATCGTTACGCACGGCGTGGTGTTCCTCGATCTGGGAGCCGTAGTTGACCGGCATGTCCCAGCCACCGAAATCTACCATCCGGGCGTTGAGTGCGCGGTGTGCGGCGTTCAAAACCGTTTTCTTCAGCATATCAATCCTTTACAGACGTTTGTTGACGTCAGTTCTAGAAACGGAAAAGGGGTGAAACGTAAAACTCGCGTCTTGCGTTTCACCCCTCTGTCCTCGATACCTGAGAGATTTGCCCCATCGGTGGGCGCTGTTAACGCCGCTCTCCAGAGTTTCAGGGGGCCGTTTGCGCATTGCCAGCAATACTTTGTCGACTGCGCCTTGCCGTGCTGGTTGCACTGCCTGCGGCTTGTCTTCGCGTCTCGCTGCCAATGCGCAAACGGCCTGGCCTCATTCCGCGGTCCTTTTACCTGAGCGTTTTCGGGTGAAATTGCGCCTTCGGCGGCAGCAACGGAAACGTCTCCGTCCTGCGCTCTCCCACGGAACGGGAGGCACTATAACGGGATGGCGTTGTCTGATCAACCTGCCGCATTGCACAAGCCTTCGGAAGGGAGGTGGCTCCTTCATGTTAAACTCATCGTTTGTCCCGAACAGATACCCTGTGACGCCTGCCAATTTCGATTTCCACTGCCATTCATCGGTTTCCGACGGACTGCTGCCGCCGCAGGAAGTCGCCCGGCGCGCCGCCGGCAATGGGGTGGATTGGTGGGCGCTGACCGATCACGACGATATCGGCGGTCTGGAAGAGGCTGCCCAAACGGCCGCCGAATGCGGCATGAAGTTCGTGCCGGGCGTCGAGATTTCCATCGAGTGGAAAGAAACGCCGATCCACATCGTCGGCCTCGGTTTCGATCCCAAGCATCCGGCGCTGGTTGGCGGGCTGGAGCATCTGCGTAGCGGCCGCGTCGAGCGGGCCAAGCGGATGGGCGATGCGCTCGCCGCCATCGGCATTCCCGGGGTATTCGAAGGGGCCATGGGCTACGCCGCCAACCCAAGCCTGATTTCGCGCGCCCATTTCGCCCGTTACATGGTGTCCATTGGTATTTCCCGCGATGTGCCGGGCATCTTTCAACATTATCTGACGCCGGGTAAGCCGGGTTACGTCGATCATCGCTGGGCGACGCTGGAAGAAGCGGTGGGCTGGATCGAAGCCGCCGGGGGCGTGGCCGTGGTGGCGCATCCGGGCCGTTACAAGATGTCCGGCCAGGAAACCCGGCGTTTCCTCGAGGAATTCAAGGATATCGGCGGTCGCGGCATCGAGGTGACCTGCGGCAGCCACTCTCACGACCACGTTTTGCACTTTGCCCGCCTGGCGCGGCACTACGGTTTTCACGCCTCGCGTGGTTCCGATTTTCATGGCCCGGAAGAAAGCTATGTCGACCTGGGCCGACTCCCATCCCTGCCAGAAGACCTCAAGCCTGTCTGGCGCCTGATTGTCTGATCCATGGCCCGCGTCGTCCAAATCCATCCCGAAACACCGCAGCAACGCTTGCTGACGCAGGCGGCCGAATTCATCCGCGAGGGCGCCATCGTCGCCTTCCCGACCGACTCCTGCTATGCCCTGGGTTGCCGCGTTGGCGACAAGGATGCGCTCGATCGCATCCGCCTGATCCGCCAAATGGACGACCGGCATCACCTGACCCTGATGGTGCGCGACCTTTCCGAAATCGCCACCTACGCTCGCGTCGATAACGCTCAATACCGTTTGCTCAAGGCGACGACGCCGGGGAGCTACGTTTTTATCCTCGAAGGCTCCAAGGAATTGCCGCGCCGCGTGTTGCACCCGAAGCGCAAGACCATCGGTGTGCGCGTCCCGAATCATCCGGTGGCACTGGCGTTGCTCGAAGAGTTGAACGAGCCGCTGCTGACCACGACCCTGCAATTGCCGGGCGACGAGGCGCCGTTGACCGAAGGCTGGGAAATCCAGGATCGTCTGGAGGACCAGATCGACTGGATTCTCGACGGCGGTCATTGCGGCACCGAGCCCACCACGGTGGTTGACCTGACCGGCAGTTCGCCGGAGCTGGTGCGTGCCGGCAAGGGGCCGCTGGAACCTTTCGGATTCGACTGAGCCATGTTCGACATCAACGCCGTCATCCAGGCCATTGCCATCAACGCCTTGCCGGTGATCTTCGCGATCACCTTGCACGAGGCGGCGCACGGCTATGCGGCGCGCCATTTCGGCGACAACACCGCGTGGATGATGGGGCGCATCAGCCTCAACCCGCTGCGCCATATCGATCCGGTCGGCACGATCCTGATTCCGGTACTGATCTTGGTATTTTCCGGCGGCAGCTTTTTGTTTGGCTACGCCAAGCCGGTGCCGGTGGATTTTTCGCGGCTGCGTAAGCCGAAGCAGGACATGTTGTGGGTGGCGGCTGCCGGCCCCTTGGCCAATCTGGCCATGGCCTGCTTCTGGGCGCTGATGTACAAGCTGTCCTGGCTGTTGCCGCCTTTCTTCAGCACGCCGCTGGCGCTGATGGGCAAGGCCGGGCTCATCATCAACTGCGTATTGATGGTGCTCAATCTCTTTCCGCTGCCGCCGCTCGACGGTGGGCGCATCGCCGTCAGCCTGCTGCCGCATCGCCTGGCCTGGCAGTTTGCCCAGCTTGAACGCTGGGGCTTTCCGATTTTGCTGCTGCTGTTGTTCACCGGTATCCTCGGCGCCGTCATGACCCCGCTGGTCGAATTGTCGGCGGGCGCCATCGCAACCATTTTTGGGCTTTAACTGATCGACTATGTACGCTGAACGTGTCCTTTCCGGCATGCGTCCCACCGGGGCGTTGCACCTTGGCCATTACCACGGGGTTTTGAAGAACTGGGTCAAACTCCAGCACGAATACCCCTGCCTGTTTTTTGTGGCCGACTGGCATGCGCTGACCACCAATTACGACAATCCGCAGACCATCGAGAAGGCGACCTGGGACATGGTCATCGACTGGCTGGCTTCTGGCGTTGATCCCAATCTGGCCACGCTGTTCATCCAGTCGCGCGTGCCGGAGCATGCCGAACTGCACCTGCTGATGTCGATGATGACGCCGCTCGGCTGGCTGGAGCGCGTGCCGACCTACAAGGACCAGCAGGAAAAGCTGGCCGGCAAGGATTTGACCACCTACGGCTTCCTCGGTTATCCGCTGCTGATGAGCGCCGATATCCTGATCTACCGCGCCGACAAGGTGCCGGTGGGCGAGGATCAGATTCCGCACGTCGAATTCACCCGCGAACTGGCGCGCCGCTTCAATCACATGTACGGCCGCGAGCCGGGCTTCGAGGAGAAAGCGCGCGAGGCCGTGAAGAAACTGGGCAGCAAGAAGGCGCGCCTCTATGAAGAACTACGCACCGGTTTCGTCCAGAACGGTGACAAGGAAGCGCTGGAGCAGGGCAAGGCAATGTTGAACGAAATCCAGCACCTGTCGGCGCTCGACCGCGAGCGCCTGTTCGGCTACCTGGAAGGCTCGGGCAAGATGATCCTGGTCGAGCCGGGTTATCTGCTGACCCCGGAATCGAAGATGCCCGGTCTGGACGGCCAGAAGATGTCCAAGTCGTATCACAACACCATCACGATGCGCGAATCGGAAGAATCGGTCGCCAAGAAGGTGAAGAGCATGCCGACCGATACCAATCGCGTGCGCCGCACCGATCCGGGCGATCCGGCACGTTGCCCAGTGTGGCAACTGCATCAGGTGTACTCCGACGACAGCACCAAGGAATGGGTGCAGCAGGGCTGCAAGACCGCTGGTATCGGCTGTATCGAGTGCAAACAGCCGGTCATCGAAGGCATTCTGAAGGAACAGGCTCCGATGCGTGAGCGGGCGCAGGTGTATCTGGACGACCCGACGCTGGTCAAGAACATCATCGCCGACGGCTGCGAAAAAGCCCGCGAACTGGCGCGCGAAACGATGCGTGACGTGCGCGAAGCCATGGGTCTGGAATATCACTGATGTTCGGTTATTCCTGGGAAGACCTGATCTGGATGGGCATCGGCTTTGGCGGCCAGGCGCTGTTCATGATGCGCTTCGTCGTGCAGTGGTGGTCGAGCGAAAAGGCCAAGCGCGTCGTCGTGCCGGTGGCCTTCTGGTATTTCAGCCTGGGCGGTAGCCTAGTGCTGGTGATCTATGCCATCCATCGCAGCGATCCGGTCTTCATCTTCGGCCAGGCGCTGCCGCTGGCGATTTATGTGCGCAATCTGATTCTGCATTACCGGAGCCAGGGGCGTTCCGAGGCGGCCGAGAGCCGGTGAGATGACTGCTGCGGTGGACGCGCCTGAATTGGCAATTTTCGAGCCGGTCGCCCGTATCTACGGCGAGCCGCTCGATATGCTGCCGCAGGATCTGTACATTCCACCGGATGCGCTGTCGATCATGCTCGACGCTTTCGAAGGGCCGCTCGATCTCTTGCTCTACCTGATCCGCAAGGCCAACGTCGATATCCTGGATATCCCGATGGCGCCGCTGACCCGGCAGTATCTCGATTACGTCGAGTCGATGCGCGCCAGCAACCTTGAGTTGGCGGCCGAATATCTGGTCATGGCGGCCATGCTGATCGAGATCAAGTCGCGCATGCTGCTACCGCGGCCCAAGCTGGGCGATGACGGCGAGGTTGAGGATCCGCGCGCCGAACTGGTCCGCCGACTGATGGAATACGAGCAGATCAAGATCGCCGGTCAGCGCCTGAACGAGATGCCGCAAGCCGACCGCGAGTTCTACTGGGTCGAGACCTTGGTCGAGAAGTCGTTGCTGGAGCGCCTGCCGGAAGTCTCGGTCGACGACCTCAAAGAGGCCTGGATGGCCATCGTCCGCCAGGCCCGCTTGAAGAAGCACCACAAGATCAGCCGCGAGGAGTTGTCGGTGCGCGAGCACATGGGCATCATCCTGCGTGCGCTGCAGGAGAAGGGCGGTTTCGTCCAGTTCGAAACCCTGTTCGATGCCGAAATGGGGCCGCCGGGGTTGGTCGTGCATTTCCTCGCCATGTTGGAACTGGCGCGCGAGAAGCTGATCGAGATTACCCAGACCGAGTCCTTTCAACCGATTTACGTTCGTGTGCATCAGGGCGAAAGCCCGATGGAATCCGATGAAGCCGACACTGATCAAGAAAGTGCTTGAAGCCGCGTTGCTCGCGACGCGCGAGCCGATGTCGACGCACGAGATGAAGAAGCTGTTCGACGAACCGCTGTCGTCCGACACGCTGCGCAAGTTGCTCGACGAGCTGCGCGGCGAATACGACAAGCGCCCGGTCGAGCTGATCCAGCTGGCCTCGGGCTGGCGTTTCCGTACGCGGCCCGAGTATTTGCCGTATCTGGAACGCCTGAATCCGGAAAAACCGCAAAAATATTCGCGCGCCGTGCTGGAAACCCTGGCCATCATCGCCTATCGTCAACCGGTGACGCGGGGCGATATCGAGGAAATCCGCGGCGTGGCGGTCAATGCAAACGTGATCAAGACGCTGGAGGAGCGCGGCTGGATCGATACGGTGGGACATCGCGATACGCCGGGTCGGCCGGCGCTGTTCGCCACCACCAAACAATTTCTGGACGACCTTGGCTTGCGCAGCGTCAGCGAATTGCCGCCGCTCGAGCAGGTTGCCCAAACTCTGGAGTTGATGAATGAAAACCAAACGAACGCCGTTCCGGCCGTCACAGAAGAAGAGCAGCCCTGAAAATCGCCCGGAAGGGGCGGTGCACCGCAGCAGTGAGGGCGAAGGCGAATTCAAGCCGCGCCGCGGTCGCGGTCGTGGCGAAGCGGCAGAGGTGCCCACGGAGGGGGCGGTAGCGACCGGAAAGCCGGTGTCCCGCCGCAAGCCGGCACCGAATACCGGCGGCCGTGCCAATCGCGGTCAGATCGCCCGTGACGGTCGTCCGCTGGCCGAAGCCAAACCCGAGCGCCTGCAGAAGATTCTGGCGCAGGCCGGTGTCGGTTCGCGCCGCGAAATGGAGGAATGGATCGCCGCCGGCAAGATTTCGGTCAATGGCGAAGTGGCCCATCTTGGCCAGTCCGTCGTGCCGACTGACAAGGTCAAGGTCGGCGGTCGCCTGATCAATATTCGCTTCACCGGCAGCAATCGGCCGCCGCGCGTGCTGATGTACCACAAGCCGGAAGGCGAAATCGTCTCGCGCGACGATCCGGATGGCCGTCCGTCGGTCTTCGCCGCGCTGCCGCGCATGCGCGGCGGGCGTTGGATCAACGTCGGCCGTCTCGACTTCAATACCTCGGGCCTGTTGCTGTTCACCACCTCGGGCGATCTGGCCAACAAGCTGATGCACCCGAGTTCGCAGCTGGTCCGCGAATACGCCGTGCGCGTGCTGGGCGAGTTGACCATGGACGCTCAGCAGCAATTGCTCAAGGGCGTCGAACTGGAAGACGGTCCGGCCAACTTTGCGGCCTTGGTCGATGCCGGTGGCGAAGGTGCCAACAAGTGGTATCGCGTGACCATTTTCGAAGGGCGCAACCGCGAAGTGCGTCGCATGTTCGAGGCAGTCGGCTGTACGGTCAGCCGACTGATCCGTGTCCGCTATGGCCCGTTCATCCTGCCGCCGCAATTGAAGCGCGGGCGTTCGCGCGAGCTGACCGAGGTCGAAATCAAGGCATTGATGAAGGAACTGGCGAAAACCGCGCCATCGGCCGAAAAGCCCGTCTAATCTCTGTAAAGAGATTGTTAGGGAGGAATAAACCCGTTATAATTCACGGGTTTGTTCCTCCCGTTGCTTTTGACGGGCGCTTAGATTTTTCTGAGGTGGGCGTTTCGCCCATTTTTTATTTGTAGCTATGGATTTGAATTCGCTGATTGAAACCACGGTAACCGGTCTCGGTTATGAACTCGTCGATATCGAGCTGTCGCCGCGCGGCCGCACGATTCGCGTCTTCATCGACGCACCGGCGAAAGAGGGCGGCATCGACGTCGACGATTGCGCCAAGGTGTCCAACCAGCTGTCGCGCGTTTTCGAAGTCGAGAATGTCGATTTTGACCGCCTTGAAATCTCCTCGCCCGGCATGGATCGCGTCGTCAAGAAAGCCTCGGATTTCGAGCGCTTCGCCGGCCAGGATATCCAGATCAAGCTGCGTATTCCTCAGAACAATCGTCGCAACTTCCAGGGCGAATTGCTTGGTCACAAAGACGGCAAGGTCGGTCTGCGTTTGACGCAGGACGGCAAGCAGGAAGAAGTGGAACTCGAATTCAATAACATCGAAAAGGCACGTCTCGTGCCGCGATTCGACTGAAGGACTAGGAGGTTTTAGCCCATGAGCCGTGAAATGTTGCTGCTGGTCGATGCACTGGCCCGCGAAAAGAATGTCGCCAAGGAAATCGTCTTCGGTGCCCTTGAGCTGGCGCTCGCATCCGCGACCAAGAAGCGTATCCACGACGAGGCCGATGTGCGCGTCTCGATCGACCGCAATACGGGTTACTTCGAGTCCTTCCGCCGCTGGCAGGTCGTTGCCGACAACGAGTACGTCAATGAATTCCTGCAGGTGCCGCTGTCCGACGCCCAGAAGGACGATCCGGACGTCGAGCCGGGCGATTACCTGGAAGAGTCGCTGGAACCGATCGATTTCGGTCGTATCGGTGCGCAGGCCGCCAAGCAGGTCATTCTGCAGAAGATTCGCGACGCCGAGCGTGAGCAGATCCTGAACGACTTCCTGGATCGCAAGGAGCATGTCGTTTCCGGCACCATCAAGCGCATGGAACGTGGCAACGCCATCGTCGAAGCCGGCAAGATCGAAGCCATGCTGCCGCGCGACCAGATGATCCCGAAGGAAAACCTGCGTGTTGGTGACCGCGTCAAGGCCTACCTGCTGCGCATCGACCGTAATGCCCGCGGCCCGCAGATCATTCTGTCGCGCACTGCGCCGGAATTCGTCATCAATCTGTTCGATCTGGAAGTGCCGGAAATTGCCGACGGCCTGATGGAACTCAAGGCTTGTGCCCGCGACCCCGGTCTGCGTGCCAAGATCGCCGTCAAGTCGAACGACCCGCGCGTCGATCCGATCGGTACCTGCGTCGGTCTGCGTGGTTCGCGCGTGACTGCAGTGCGCAACGAAATCGGTGGCGAGAACATCGACATCGTGTTGTGGTCGGCCGATCCGGCACAGTTCGTGATCGGCGCCCTGTCGCCGGCCGAAGTGTCGTCCATCGTGGTCGATGAAGACAAGCATGCCATGGACGTGGTGGTCGATGAAGACAACCTCGCCATCGCTATCGGTCGCAACGGCCAGAACGTTCGCCTGGCTTCCGAATTGACCGGCTGGACCATCAACCTGATGACGCAGGACGAGTCGGCCAAGAAGTCCGAAGCTGAACACGCCGTGACCCGTCTGATGTTCATGGAAAAACTGGATATCGACGAGGAACTGGCCGATCTGCTGATCGAGGAAGGTTTTTCGACGCTGGAAGAAGTGGCCTATGTGCCGCTCGCCGAAATGCTCGAAATCGAAGGGCTGGACGAGGACATCGTCAACGAGTTGCGCAACCGCGCCCGTAACGTTCTGCTGACCGAAGCCATTGCTACCGAGGAAAAGCTGGAAGGCGTCGCTGACGACCTGATCAACCTCGAAGGCATGAGCAAGGAAATCGCCGCCAAGCTGGCCGAGGGTGGCGTCAAGAATCGCGATGACCTGGCTGAGCTGGCGGTCGACGAACTGACCGAAATGACCGGCATTGACGAAGAGCGTGCCAAGGAACTCATTCTGAAGGCACGAGCTCACTGGTTCGAGTGAGCGGGGAGGTAGAAACGCATGTCAGCAACAACAGTTTCACAATTTGCTATCGAGTTGAAGATGCCGGTCGCGGCCCTGCTCGAGCAACTCGACAAGGCCGGTGTCGGCAAGTCGGATGCCAACGATGGTTTGACCGATCAGGACAAGGCCAAGCTGCTTGATTATCTGCGCCGCTCGCATGGCGAAGCTCAGGGTAAGACAAAAATCACCCTGACCCGTAAGCAGACTTCCGAAATCAAGGCGACCGATGCCCATGGCCGCGCCCGGACAGTGCAGGTCGAAGTGCGCAAGAAGCGTGTCCTGGTCAAGCGCGACCCGAACGAACAGGCTGCAGATGCCGAGGCTTCGCTCAAGGACGAAGCGATGGCAGTCATTCCCGAGTCGGAACCGGTCATTGAGCCGGTGGTCGAGGCCGTGGTTGAGCCGGTGGTCGAAGTGGTGCCCGAGCCGGAACCCGTCGTCGAGCCGGAACCGGTCGTCGAACCGGAACCGATTCCTGAGCCGGAACCGGAGCCGGAACCCGTCGTCGAGGCCGAGCCCGTCGCCGCCGAAAAGCCGAGCGAGCCGACCAAGCCGCAGCGTGTCGTGGTCAGCCGTGCCGCCATCATCGGCGAAAAGGAGCTCAAGGCCCGCGAGGAAGAGGCGCGTCGCCACAGCCGTCTGCGCGAGATCCAGGAGCGCGAGCTGAAGGAAAAGCAGGCTCGCGAAGCACAGTTGGTCGTCATGCGCCAGCAGGCCGAAGCTGCTGCAGCGGCCGCCAAGGCAGCCGAGTTGGCCAAGCAGCAAGCCGCCGCCCAGGCCAAGGCCGGCGAGGGTAGCGAAAAGGGTACCCTGCACAAGAAGCCTGACGCCGCCAAGAAGGGTGAAAAGGGCGACAAGGGCGGCCGCGCTGCCGATGAAGGCAAGAAGAAGGGTGGCCTGAAGACCCGCGGTTCCGATATCGGTAACTCGTGGAAGGAAGGCAAGCACGGCCACAAGAAGTCGTCCAAGGGCGATGATGGTCAGGGCAGCTTCCAGGCGCCGACCGAACCTATCGTGCGCGAAGTCCATATTCCGGAAACCATTTCGGTCTCCGATCTGGCCCACAAGATGGCCGTGAAGGCGACCGAAGTCATCAAGACCATGATGAAGATGGGTTCCATGGTCACCATCAACCAGGTGCTGGACCAGGAAACGGCGATGATTGTCGTCGAGGAAATGGGCCACAAGGCGGTTGCTGCCAAGCTGGACGATCCGGATGCCTTCCTCGAAGACACCTCATCGGCCGAGCACAAGGACGTCCCGCTGGAGCCGCGTGCGCCGGTGGTGACCGTCATGGGCCACGTCGACCACGGCAAGACCTCATTGCTCGACTACATCCGTCGTGCCAAGGTTGCCGCGGGTGAAGCTGGCGGCATTACGCAGCACATCGGTGCCTACCACGTGGAAACCGAGCGTGGCATGATCACCTTCCTTGATACACCGGGTCACGAAGCGTTTACCGCGATGCGTGCGCGTGGTGCCAAGGCGACCGATATCGTCATTCTGGTTGTGGCTGCCGACGACGGCGTGATGCCGCAGACCAAGGAAGCGATCCACCACGCCAAGGCGGCCGGTGTGCCGCTGGTGGTGGCGGTCAACAAGATCGATAAGCCGGATGCCAACCCGGACCGCGTCAAGCAGGAGTTGGTGGCGGAAGGCGTCATTCCGGAAGAGTACGGCGGCGATTCGCCGTTCTGTCCGGTATCGGCCAAGAAGGGTACCGGTATCGACGAGCTGCTCGAGCAAGTGCTGCTGCAAGCGGAAATTCTTGAACTGACGGCGCAGAAGGATGCGCCGGCCAAGGGCCTGATCATTGAAGCACGTCTCGACAAGGGCCGCGGTGCCGTGGCAACCATGCTGGTCCAGTCCGGTACCTTGAAGCGTGGCGACATCGTGCTGGCCGGTCAGGTCTTCGGTCGCGTTCGCGCCATGCTCGACGAGAACGGCAAGCCGATCAACGAAGCCGGCCCGTCCATCCCGGTCGAAATCCTCGGCTTGTCCGATGTGCCGGCCGCTGGTGAAGAGGCCATGGTCCTCAATGACGAGAAGAAGGCGCGTGAAATCGCCTTGTTCCGTCAGGGCAAGTTCCGCGACGTCAAGCTGGCCAAGCAACAGGCCGCCAAGCTCGAAAGCATGTTCCAGCAGATGGAAGAGGGCGAGGTCAAGACCCTGCCGCTGATCGTCAAGGCCGACGTGCAAGGTTCGCAGGAAGCCCTGGTGCAGACGCTGGCCAAGCTGTCCAACGACGAAGTGCGTGTCCAGATTATTCACGGTGCCGTCGGTGCCATCAGCGAATCCGACGTCAACCTGGCGCAGGCTTCCGGTGCCGTCATCATCGGCTTCAACATCCGTGCCGATGCGGGTGCGCGCAAGTTGGCCGAGACCTTCGGTGTCGATATCCGTTACTACAACGTGATTTACGATGCGGTCGACGAGGTCAAGGCAGCCCTGACCGGCATGCTGGCGCCGGAGAAGCGCGAACAAATCACCGGTATGGTCGAGATCCGTCAGGTCATCACCATTTCGAAGGTGGGTAATATCGCCGGTTGTTATGTGCTGGAAGGTGTTGTCAAGCGTAATTCCCGTGTCCGTTTGTTGCGCAACAACGTTGTGCAGTGGGATGGCGAACTCGATTCGCTCAAGCGCTTTAAGGACGATGTCAAGGAAGTGCGTTCTAACTTCGAGTGCGGTCTCTCCCTGCGTGGCAATAACGACATCCAGGAAGGCGATCAGCTCGAAGTCTACGAAATCCAGGAAGTGGCACGCTCGCTGTAATGAAGAAGCAATCCCGCGGATTTCAACGCAGCGAACGGGTCGCGGAGCAGGTGCGCCGCGACCTCGCCGACCTGATTCGTACCGAACTGAAGGATCCGCGCGTCGGCATGATCAGCCTCACTGAGGTTGAGCTGACGCCGGACTACGCCCACGCCAAGGTGTATTTCACCACGCTGAATGCCGAGCATCTCGAGGATATCCAGCGTGGCTTGAAGCGCGCCGCAGGTTTCCTGCGCCGCGAACTCGGGCGCCGCATTCATATCCACACGCTGCCCGAGCTGCATTTTGTCTACGATGCTTCGCTCGAGCGGGGCACCAGCCTGTCGCAACTGATCGACCAGGCTAACGCGCGTTCGGCTGAGCCGGACGACGAAACGCCCGAAGCCTGAGTTTTCCCATGCAGCCGAAGGTTAAAAAGACCTGGAAGCAGGTCGATGGCGTGCTTCTGCTCGATAAACCTGTTGGCATGACCTCCAACGATGCGCTGCAAAAGGCGCGTCGCTTGTTTTCGGCCGCCAAGGGCGGACATACGGGTACGCTGGATCCGCTGGCTTCCGGCCTGCTGCCGCTCTGCTTTGGCGAGGCGACCAAGTTTTCGGCCGACCTGCTCGACGCCGACAAGACCTACGAAGCCGAACTCAAACTCGGCGTTACGACCGATTCCGGCGATGCAGAAGGGCAGGTGACGGCCACTGCTGCGGTGCACGTGTCGGAAAGCGATATTTCCAATGTCTTGCCGCGCTTTACCGGCGACATTCAGCAGGTGCCGCCGATGCATTCGGCCTTGAAGCGCGATGGTCGGCCCTTGTATGAGTTGGCTCGACAGGGGATCGAGGTCGAACGCGCACCGCGTGCAGTGACCATCCATACCATCGAATGTCTGGGCTTTGCCGGCGATGTTCTGCGGCTGCGCGTCAAGTGCAGCAAAGGTACCTATATCCGTGTGCTGGCCGCCGATATCGGCGCGGCCTTGGGTTGTGGTGCGCATTTGACCGCTTTGCGCCGAACCGAGGTGGGCGATCTTTCGCTGTCAGGCGCCGTGACGCTGGCCGAACTCGAAGCCATGGACGAAGCGGCGCGCCCGCTTCGCTTGCAGCCGGTCGATGCACTGCTGCAAAGTCTGCCGCGGATCGATGTCGCCGGCGATGCTGCGCAGCGTTTCCGCCATGGCAATCCGGTCGATCTGCCGGCAGGCTTGGCCGGCAAGATACGCGTATATGAAAACGACCGTCTGATCGGCGTCGGCGAGCCGGGGCGGGAAGGGCGCTTGTGGCCGAAACGGCTGGTGCAATTGGCCGATAACCTGATATAATTCCCAGCTTCCGTCATTCTGGCGGGAGTTCTCCAACAGGCGCTGGCTCTATCAAACTGGGGCTGCGTTGTTTTAATGAAAGAGAGTTTGAAATGCTGACTACCGCCAACAAGGCCGCTATTGTTGCCGACTACGCCCAAGCCAAGGGCGACACCGGTTCTCCGGAAGTTCAGATCGCGCTGCTGACCGCACGCATCAACGATCTGCAACCGCACTTCAAGGAGCACACCAAGGATCACCACTCGCGTCGTGGTCTGCTGCGCCTGGTTTCCCAGCGTCGCAAGCTGCTGGACTACCTGAAGGGCAAGGATATCGATCGCTACCGTACCCTGATTACCCGTCTGGGCCTGCGTAAGTAAGCGCAGCCGAGATCGGAAAAGAAGCGGCCCGGAAGACCTCCCGGCCGCTTTTTTGTTTTATGTTGTGCCATTGTTCTTTTGTTGTGTTGTAAGTTGTTGTTATTGTTGCTAAATGTGATGAGAGTGAAAGGAAGCTATGTTTAACGTCGTGAAAAAGACCTTCGCCTACGGCGATCACCAGGTGACGCTTGAAACCGGTGAAGTCGCCCGCCAGGCAGGCGGCGCCGTGATGGTGTCCATGGAAGAGACGGTCGTTCTGGTGACCGTCGTCGGCGCCAAGAGCGCCAAGCCCGGTCAGGATTTCTTCCCGCTGACCGTTGATTACCAGGAAAAGGTTTACGCTGCCGGTCGTATCCCCGGTGGCTTCTTCAAGCGCGAAGGCCGTCCGTCCGAAAAGGAAACGCTGACCTCCCGCCTGATCGATCGTCCGATTCGCCCCTTGTTCCCGGAAGGTTTCTATAACGAAGTTCAGGTGGTCGCCACCGTCGTTTCGCTGAACCCGGAAATCGACTCCGACATCCCCGCCATGATCGGCGCCTCTGCCGCTCTGGCTATTTCCGGTATCCCGTTTGCCGGCCCGATCGGCGCTGCCCGCGTCGGTTACATCAATGGCCAGTACGTGCTGTGCCCGACTCTGAGCCAGCTCAAGGACAGCCAGCTCGACCTCGTCGTTGCCGGTACCGAAGCAGCCGTGCTGATGGTTGAATCCGAAGCCGATCAGTTGTCTGAAGAAGTGATGCTCGGCGCTGTCGTGTTTGGCCATACCGAAATGCAGAAGGCGATCAACGCCATCAACGAACTGGTCGAAGAAGCCGGCAAGCCGGAATGGGAATGGCAAGCTCCGGCCAAGGACGAAGCCCTGGTCGCTCGTTTGCAGGATCTGGTTGGTGCCAAGCTGGAGGAGGCCTATAGCATCACCTCCAAGCAAGCTCGTAGCCAGACCGTCAAGGCGATCGCCGCCGAAGCCGTTGCCGCCCTGTGCACCGGCGAAGAAGGCGCGCCGGATGCCAATACCGTCGGCAACCTGTTCTTCGAAATGGAAGCCGCCATCGTGCGTGGCCGCATCCTGTCCGGTCAGCCGCGTATCGACGGCCGCGATACCCGTACCGTGCGTCCGATCACCATGCGTTCCGGCGTGCTGCCGCGTACCCATGGTTCCGCGTTGTTCACCCGCGGCGAAACCCAGGCGCTGGCTGTTGCCACGCTGGGCACCAACCGTGACGAGCAGATCATCGACGCGCTGGCTGGCGAATACCGCGACCGCTTCATGCTGCACTACAACATGCCTCCGTACGCCACCGGCGAATGCGGTCGCGTCGGTACTCCGAAGCGTCGCGAAATCGGTCACGGCCGCCTGGCCAAGCGCGCGCTGCTGGCCGTGCTGCCGGCACCGGAAGATTTCTCCTACTCGATGCGTGTCGTTTCCGAAATCACCGAGTCGAATGGTTCGTCCTCGATGGCTTCCGTCTGCGGTGGCTGCCTGGCTCTGCTCGACGCCGGCGTGCCGCTCAAGGCGCACGTGGCGGGTATCGCCATGGGCCTGATCAAGGATGGCAACCGTTTCGCCGTGCTGACCGACATCCTGGGTGACGAAGATCACCTCGGCGACATGGACTTCAAGGTGGCTGGCTCGACCGCTGGTATTACCGCCCTGCAGATGGACATCAAGATCCAGGGTATCACCAAGGAAATCATGCAAGTCGCTCTTGCTCAGGCCAAGGACGCCCGTCTGCATATCCTCGGCTTGATGCAGGAATCGGCCGCTGGTCCGCGTGAAGAAATGTCGGCCTACGCACCGCGCCTCTACACCTTCAAGATCAATCCGGAAAAGATCCGTGACGTGATCGGCAAGGGCGGCGCCGTGATCCGCGCCATCACCGAGGAAACCGGCACCACCATCGACATCCAGGATGACGGCACGATCACCATCGCTGCCACTTCCGGCGATGCCGCTGCCGCTGCCCGTGCCCGTATCGACGCGATCACCGCCGAAGTCGAAGTCGGCAAGATCTACGAAGGTACCGTCCTCAAGATCCTCGACTTCGGTGCCATCGTTCAGGTGCTGCCGGGCAAGGATGGTCTGCTGCACATCTCGCAGATCGCCAAGGAGCGCGTCAACAAGGTCGAAGACTACGTCAAGGAAGGCCAGGTCGTGCGCGTCAAGGTTCTGGAAACCGACGACCGCGGCCGCGTCAAGCTGTCGATGAAGGCTGCTGCCGAGGAAGAGGGCGCCGCTGCGCCGGCTCAGGAAGCCGCGCCGGAAGCCGTTGCCCAGCAACAGCAACAACAGCAGCAATAATCCGGCCCAGGCCGAATATGCAAAGGGCACCGTGAGGTGCCCTTTGTTTTTTGGCCTTTTGAGGTGGTGCACCGCAGCAGTGTGCTTCTTATGAAAAAAGCCACCTTGGGGTGGCTTTTTTTACGGAAAGAAATTTTCCGATGAGCAAGGCCGATTCGCCGGAGAGCGAATCGGCGCTGCACACAAACGGCCAATTACTTGGCCATCTGCTTTTCCTTCATCTCGTCCAGCGTCTTGCAATCGATGCACAGGGTTGCCGTCGGACGGGCTTCCAGGCGCTTGATCCCGATCTCGACGCCGCACTTGTCGCAGAAGCCGTAATCGCCGCTGTCGATGCGACCCAGGGTCTCGTCGATCTTCTTGATCAACTTGCGCTCACGGTCGCGGTTGCGCAGTTCGATCGCCATGTCGGTTTCCTGGCTGGCACGATCGTTGGGGTCGGCGAACACCGTCGCTTCATCCTGCATGGTGTGCACGGTCCGGTCGATATCCTCGCTGAGCTCTTTCTTGACCGCTTCGAGAATCTTGCGGAAGTGCGCGAGCTGCTTGGCGCTCATGTAATCTTCCCCCGCCTTGGGCACATAGGGAGTGAAGTGTTTCTGGAGCAGTTCTTCTGCCATGTTGTTTTACGTTCCGCTGACGAAAAAACCGATTAAATATCAGAAAGGGCGTTTTCAGGCAAGAATAGTTTCTTTCAAAAACATAGATGGCTGATCTGGTAAGGGTTTTCGAGTGGTGTTAGAATGCGCGCTCTCGTGTCGGGGCGTAGCGCAGTCTGGTAGCGCATCTGCTTTGGGAGCAGAGGGTCGTGAGTTCGAATCCCACCGCCCCGACCATCCTCTTCTTGTTCCTCCCTTCAGCGCCCGTAGCTCAACTGGATAGAGCAGCTGCCTTCTAAGCAGCAGGTCGGGGGTTCGAGTCCCTCCGGGCGCGCCAAGCCCCTTTCGTTTCCCTCTCGTTGCCGTTTCGTCCCTTTGGCGGACGAACTTGCAATTTGCCTATCGTCGGCGCATATTGAATTTGTGTCGGCAGTGTCTTGAAGCTGTTCGGCAGAGTGCAAAGCTTGGCGCATCCCGCAATGCGTCGCCGTGAGGTAGGGGTAATGAAATCGAATCTTCCCCGAGTGACGATATGCAGTGCTTTGCAGGAAATCTTGCTCTTCCTGTGCGGGGTTTTGTTGTGCCTCTTTTCCGCAGCCGTCGTCGCTGGCGTGCCGAATGTTTCCGAGGACGAATCGCCGCGCGTGCGGGCATTGCTCGATCAGGCATGGGCTGCCGAATCGGGGCGCGGTCTGGAACGCAATCCGTACTTGGCGGCCATTCTTTATCGCCAGGCTGGAGATTTGGGGAGTGCCGAGGGCTTCTATCGAGCCGCCTTGCTGCAGTTTCCAGCCGGACGGATCAATCTGGTGACTAACGACGGCTTGTGCCTGCTCGTCGCCGCGAGCCAGTTAGGGCACGCGGCAGCAGGTGGGCTGCTGGAACGGGTCGAGGCGGTCAATGGCCGGCATGTCAGCCAATGCGACGAAAACCTACCGCTGCCCGGTGTCTTCAGTTTCGATCTGGTCGGTTACGTCAATGGCCTGAGCATGGACAAGCAGAAGATTGTGGCCATCATTCGGCGCCTTGCCGTCGCTTACAAGGTCGATCCGAACCTGGCGCTCGCCATTGCGACGGCGGAGTCCAATTTCAATCCTGGCGCGGTCTCGTCCAAGATGGCGGTAGGGGTCATGCAGTTGATTCCGGAAACCGCCGAGCGCTTCAATGTGCGTAACCCGTTCGATCCCGAACAGAATATTCGGGGCGGTCTGGCCTATCTACGCTGGCTCAAGCAGTATTTCGGCGGCGATGTGGTGCGCGTGGTGGCTGCCTACAATGCGGGCGAAGGTGCAGTGGTCAAGTACAACGGGGTGCCCCCTTACAAGGAAACCATTTCCTATGTGAACCGCGTCATGAGCTATTCCGGCAAGCGTCTTTGCGCTTCGAGCGGAGGGAAGTTCGTTGCCGAGGTCGGTGGGCGTGGGCCTTGCGGTTTGGTACATCCCAAAGGGGGCTCTGTTCGGGAGATCAGATCTCCGGAAATTCCTTCCGCTACGCCGGATGGATTGTTGCTTCTCC
The DNA here is from genome assembly GCA_041904995.1 of Azonexus sp. GTDB lineage: Bacteria > Pseudomonadota > Gammaproteobacteria > Burkholderiales > Rhodocyclaceae > Azonexus. Next base: position 384,107 of record JAYRMB010000001.1, on the reverse strand, counting down.
GCTAGCTGCGGTAGCTTCTCCTAACGATTGCTTCATGACCAGCGGCGTCGTGCGGGAAAGGGCGAGGGCACGATAGGCCCTGAGCACGACCAGCGGTTGATTGTCGATCTCGGTAATTTCGCACCCCAGTCCAAGACCATGACGCCAGACGTTTTTTCGCACGACGCGGACGAGGAAATCAACCGGTGCAGGCAGGTCGTCTGATTCGATACGGCAAAGCCAGGTCTTTCGTCCGCTCAGCGTGGTTTCATCGGCGTCGTCGATGGCCAGTGCCACGCCGAGTGCAGAAATATCGACAATCCGGCCAGTGATCACTTTACTGCCAGCGATCAAGGTGGCTTGACCAGCTATCGGGAAACGTTTGGATCTGCGGTAGTTGTGCAGCATGGTTCGTTTATTCCATTGCTAGAAGAACGGGGCTTCACAAGTGCTCAGGATTCTCTTTCCTTTTTCGCATCCGGGCGGGGCGCCGACGGAGCGGGCGGTTTCGATGAAAAATTGATGCGGGCACCACCCAGGCTTTGCGCAATCTCGATCACCCCGTTCAGTATTCGGTTGTCCGGGTTTTTCTGGCAGTAGGCATCAAGTAAGGGGACCAGCACCTTGGCATCGGCGACGACAGACGTGGCTTGTTCATAACCTTTGGGGGCATAGACATTGTGGCCGGCAAAAAAACCGTTGGCCCACTCGATTGTCATGGCTCGTGCCTCGCCGTTCTTGTCGTCTTTCCACTGGTTCCAGTCGCTGCATTTGCGTATCCCCATGCCGGAAACTTTCACGTCCCGGCCCCAGGCGTCGGCATGACCAACAAAGGCAATGGTGGCTATTACAGATAAAGCGGAAATTTTCCGGACCAGCTTGGGGTTGAACGGCATCCTTCGCCTTTCCTTAGACAATAGAGCGGTCAATCATCAAATACTGATAAGCCTCAATGTCACGCGGGCTTTATGAAGCAGAATAAGAGCCTGCTTGATGCATTGCAAGTTTCATATGGGGTGGCTGTGAACAACCGACTGTTATTTGTTTGCCGCAACAACATTTGCCGCTCGACATTGGCCGAATCCATCATGCGTCATATGTTGGAAAAGCAGGATTTGGCAGACGCCTGTGAGCTGGCTTCGGCAGCGACACATGGCGTACATATCGGCGCTCCTCCGGATTCGCTCGTCCTGCGGGCGGCGGAGCGGCGTGGCTATGTCTTGTGCGGGGCGTACTCGAAAAAAATCGGTTGGCACGACCTGGAATATTTCGATCGGATTTTGGCGATGGATCGGGCCAGCCTCGAACATCTCAGGCGTTTGGCACACGAAGATCGGCACGGCCGCATCGAGTTATTGATGCAATATGCCACCCATCACTTCGAGCGGGATGTGCCCGATCCCTACTTGAGCCTTGGGCGCGGCTTCGATGAAGTGATCGACATGATCGAGGATGCCTGTCGCGGCCTGATCGACGAGCTGCTACAGAACGGTGGCACGCGCTAAGGGTGGCGAAAACTACGGTATCATTCGCCCTTTTGGACAGGCGGCCGCTTGTCCGTATGAACGTAACCGAAGGGTTTTCTGCTCATGTTTGATGCAGTCCGCAACAACAAACGTATCGTCCAGATCTTTCTTGCCCTGATCACGCTGCCGTTCGCCTTTTTCGGCGTCGAGTCGTACATGCGCAGCAGCGGCAGCGGCGACCAGGTGGCGAAGATCGGTGATGTCAATATTACGCAGCAGCAGTTCCAGCAGGCTGTCCGCGAGCAGCAGGACCGCTTGCGCAACCAATTGGGTGGCCAGTTCGATCCCAAGATGCTGGATACGCCAGAAGCCCGCAAGGCGATTCTGGACGACCTGATCAACCAGCGCGTTCTGTTCATCGAAGCTAGCAAGAAGCGCATGTTCGCCAGCGACGAGGCTGTGCGTCAGACTGTCGGCGCCATCGAAGCATTCAAGGTGGATGGCAAGTTTTCCAGCGAGCGCTACGAAGCCGCACTGCGTGCCCAGGGCATGACCCCGGCCGGCTTCGAGGCCCAGTTGCGCCAGGATTTGACGCTGCAGCAACTGGCAGGCGCCGTCGGGCAGTCCGGTCTGGTTGCCCGTACCGTCAGCGACCGCGTGCTGGCCCTGCAAACCGAGAAGCGCGAGGTCATGGAGTATCGTCTGGCGCTGGACAGCTTCCTGGACAAGGTCAAGCTGGCTGATGGTGCAGCCAAGAAGTTCTACGACGACAACGCCAAGCAATTCGAGACGCCGGAGCAAGCCAAGGCGGAGTACGTGGTGCTGTCGATGGAGTCGATCGCCTCGCAACTGGCGGTGACCGATGCCGAACTGAAGTCCTGGTACGACAGCCACAAGGACCGCTACCAGCAGGCCGAGGAACGCCGTGCCAGCCATATCCTGATCGCCTCCGAGAAGCTGGGCAAGGACAAGGCAAAAACTAAGGCAGAAGAGGTATTGAAGGAGTTGCAGAAGACCCCGGCCGCTTTTGCCGAACTTGCCAAAAAGAATTCCGACGATCCTGGCTCGGCCAGCAAAGGTGGCGATCTTGGCTTCTTCGGTCGCGGCATGATGGTCAAGCCGTTCGAGGATGCAGCCTTTTCGCTCAAGGAAGGTCAGATGTCCGGCGTGGTCGAGTCCGATTTCGGCTTCCATATCATCAAGCTGACCGGCATTCATGCCGCCAAGGAAAAGCCGCTGGCCGAGGTCAAGGGCGAGATCGAAGCGGAACTGAAGAAGACTGCCGCTTCGCGCAAATTCGCCGAGGCTGCAGAAGCCTTCAGCAATCTGGTCTATGAGCAGGCCGATAGCCTGAAACCGGCCGCAGACAAGTACAAGCTGGAAATCAAGCAGAGCGGCTGGATCGGCCGTCAGGCCAACCCGGCGGCCGGCCCCCTTGGCAACGAAAAGCTGTTGGGTGCCTTGTTCTCCGAAGACTCAGTCAAGAACAAGCGCAATACCGAAGCGGTGGAAATAGCGCCGAATACCCTGGTGGCAGCCCGTATCGTCGATTACAAGGCGGCTGCACTGCAGCCTTTTGAGGGCGTCAAGGCCAGCATTGAAGGCCTGCTCAAGCGCCAGGAGGCGCAAGCCGCGGCCAACAAGGAAGGTGAAGCACTGCTCGCCAAGTTGAATGCCGGTGAAGACAAGGTCAATTGGGGCGCTGCCAAATCGGTGTCGCGCATGGATGCTCGCCTGATTCCGCCGCCGGCCGTACCGACCGTGTTCCGCATGGAAACCGGCAAGCTGCCCGCTTACGCCGGAACCGCGCTGCCGGGTGCTGGCTATGCGGTGTTCAAGCTGAGCAAGGTAACGGCTGGCGACGCCTTGGATGACGCACGCAAACAGGGCCTGGCTCGTCAGTTGGGCAATATCGCTGCACAGGAAGAGGTTCGCCTCTATCTGGAGGCGCTGCGGACACGCTACAAGGTTGAAATCAACCAGGCGGCGCTGGAAGCCAAGGAGAAATAAGCCTCTCCCGACGGTACGATTTAAAAGCGGGCCATTGGCCCGTTTTTTTTTATGCGTCTGATGTCTCTGGGTCGAGTTACCCTTGCTGCTGTCGCAACGTCTCGAAAGCGTCGTTGACCGACAGGAAGACCTGGCCGGAGAGGGCTGCCCACAGCGGCGAGCGTTGCAGCCTGTCCTGGACTGGTCCCTTGATTTCGGCCAGGTGCAGGCGGATGTGCCGGCCGCCGAGATCGCGGTTGAGATCGTTCAGCACTTCCATGGCAGTGGTATCGACGCGATTGACTGCGTTCATGATCAGAACCACATCCCGTGTTTGCGACGCTTTGTCGAGTTCGAGCGTCAGGCGCGACTCGACAGCACTCAGATTGCCGAAGAACAGGCTTTCATCGATACGCAGCAGCAGCACGCCGGGGATGGTCTCGACGCCGTGGCGTTCGACGTTACGGAAATGCTCGCTGTCCGGAATGCGGCCGATGACGGCGATGTGCGGCGCGCTGGCGCGCAACAGCAAGGTGGCGAGGGAAAGCAGGATGCCGAGCGCGATACCGTTTTCCAGGCCGAGGGCGATGACGCCGAAGCCGGTACCGAGGAGGGCGGCGGCGTCGGCACGGTCGTAATTCCAGGCTTGCTTCAGGGCGCGCAGGTCGATCATGCTGACAGCGGCAACCATGATGCTAGCCGCTAGCACGGCCAAAGGCAGGCGGGTGAAGAGCGGGGCAAACCCGGCGACGACCAGCAGCATGGCTATGGCGGCAACGATGCTGGCCAGCGGCGTTTCGGCGCCGGCTGCGACATTGACCGCCGAACGGGAAACACCACCGCCGACCGGCATGCCGCCATAGAACGCCGCCACGACATTGGCGGCGCCGAGGCCGAGCAACTCACCGTTGGGATTGATCCTTTCCTGGCGTCGAATGGCCAAAGCCTGGGCCATGGCGATGTTTTGCACCATGCCGATCAGTGCCATGAGCAAGGCCGGGATGGCGAGCAGGCGGATCGATTGAGTATCGGGCACGAATAGGCTGATGCCCGGCAACCCCTCGCGAATGCTGCCGACGACGGCGACACCGGCCTGCCGGTCGAGATCGAGACCGACGACCAGGAGCGTAGCTACGGCAACGACGAGTAAGGGTGTCAAGCGGACCAGGAAGGCGGCGGCTCCTTGGCGCAGGCCCATCTTGACCAGTAGGCCTTGCAGCCAAAGGCGGGCGAAGCCGAGAGTCAGCAACGATGCGAAGCCGATCAGCAAGGTCCAGCGGTTCGTGTGACCCAGCTGTTCCGGCAGGGCGACCAGAGCATTCCAGACATTGGTGGCGCTGAGTTCGATGCCGAGCAGGTGCTTCAGCTGACTGAACACGATCAGGATGGCCGAGCCGGAGATGAAGCCGCTGACGACCGGGCGGCTGAGTAACTGGGAAAGGAAGCCGAGGCGCAGTGCGCCGAAGGCGAGCAGCAGCAGGCCGGAGAATAGCGATAGCGTTGCCGCCAGCGTGGCGTACTCCGGAGTGCCCGGTGCAACCAAAGGGCTGAGCACCGAGTAGGTCATGATGGCCGTGATGGCGACCGGGCCGACCGCCTGCACCATGCTGCTGCCGAACAGCGCATAGGCGATGACCGGGAAGGTGGCGACGTAGAGTCCGGCCTGCGGCGGCAGCCCGGCCAGCAGGGCGTAGGCCAGGCTTTGCGGCAGGACGAGGATGGTGACGATAATGCCGGCGCTCAAGTCGGCGGCCAGATGGCGGCGCGGGTAGTGACGAATCCAGGCAGGGAAGAATTGCGGCAAAGAAGGCATGAGGATGGGCAAAGAGACGCCGAGCGGTGAATCGGAATATTGCAAAGTTCTGATGGGCGGCAATCTTAGACCAACTCGGCCATCTGCGTGCCAAAGGCAACTTATCGCGCGATCAGTGCGTCTTGGTTTTTGCCGTTTTTGCCCGGTGCACCGCAGCAGTCGATGGTTCGGCTGCTGTCGGTGAAATTTTTGCAAAAAATGCTTGATTTGGCTGGATTAATACATTGCAATGTCATCCATACACTTTTGCAAGGAGGCTTCCATGCATAGATTATTGTTTGGCTTGCTGCTGATCCTGAGTGGAGCCGCCTTGGCGGATGAAACTCCGATCGGCTACGTCAAGACGGTAAGCGGTGAGGCGACGGTGAGCACGGCCGGCAAGTCGGTCAAGGCGCAGCCGGGAACGCCGGTCGTTCAGGGCAGCGTGTTGAAGACGGCGGCTAAAAGCAGCATGGGCGTGACCTTCAAGGATGAGACCGTGATGTCTTTCGGGCCGGATACCGAACTGACCGTCGATGAATACCTTTATGCGCCGAGCCAGGGCAAGTTGAAGCTGGGCAGCAAGCTGGCCAAGGGCAGCATGAACTACGTGTCCGGCGTGATTGCCAAACTCAATCCGGATGGGGTTTCGGTACAGACGCCGAGCGGCACGATCGGCGTGCGCGGTACCCAATTCGTGGTGAAGGTGGAAGAATGAGCCGGGGGGGAGCGTGTTTGCTGCTGGCAGTCGCTACAGCACTGCTGGGCGGTTGTGCCAGCAAGTCCTACGTTGCCTTGCTGGAGAGTCCCGATGGAACGACCGGCAAGGTCTTCATCAAGGGCGCCAAGGGCGAGCAGGTGATCGACCGGGCGGGGAGTGCCGCCCCGCTGGACGGTTCCAAAGCGGCCAAGACCTTGCCCGAAGAGCAGCTGAAGAAGGATTTTGGCGAGGCGATGGCCGCACGCCCCGCATTACCGGAGCGTTTCATCCTCTATTTCGAATTGGGCGGCGCCAAGCTGACGCCTGAATCGGATGCGCTGTTGCCGAAAGTCATCGAGAATGCGGCCAAGCGGCCGGGTGTGGATGTTTCGATCATCGGCCACACCGATACTGCCGGCAAGGCCGATGCCAACGAGGCACTGGCTTTGAAGCGGGCGCAGGCGGTGGCCGACATGATCAAGGCGAAAGGCTTGAAAGTGACGGCGCTGACCGTCGAGTCCCACGGTGAGCGCAATTTGCTGATCCAGACGCCGGACGAGACACCGGAACCGCGCAATCGGCGCGTCGAAATTTCGATCAGGTAAGACTCATTTTTCGCTCATGACGATCAGGTCGCCCTGGTCGCCGGTCGCGAGGCGCTGGCGATGCAGGACGAGCAGGGGGTCGTCTGGGTAATTGGTCAGCAGACGGTCGAAATGCGCGAGGGCATCGGTCGATTGTTCGGCCATGGCGGCATAGGCCGTCAGGTAGTCGGCCAGCGGGCAACGCCCGGCTGGCGAAATTGACGGTTCGAAGACGGCGAGGGCCTCCGTTTTTCCCTTGAGCACGAGACGGCCGATCGGGCGCATTTCGACCCCCGGGTTGTCGGCTGCAATGCTTTCCGAAACGCATAGATGCGTGCCCAAGTGCTTGTTCACGCTTTCCAGACGGGCAGCCGTATTCACCGGGTCGCCCAGGGCACGGTAGTCGAACATGTTGGAGCCGCCGAAATTGCCGACGATGACTTCGCCGCTATGTACGCCGATCCGGGTGTGACCGAAGGCGATGCCTCGTGCTTGCAGATCCTCGGCGTAACGTTCGGCGAATCTTTCCATTTCGATGGCGCAGCGTAGCGCGCGCTGGCGATGGTCGGCTTGCTCCAGCGGTGCCGAGAACATGATGGCCACGGCGTCGCCGACGATACGGTCGAGAGTCCCTTCGTGGCGGAAGGCGATAGCGATCATTTCGTCGAGATAGGCATTGAGCAGTGCGACGGCCTCGGCTGGGTCGATCTTCTCCATCAGGCTGGTGAAGCCGGCCAGATCGGTAAAGATGAAACTGCATTGCTGGCGTCTGCCGCCCAGTTCCATGGCTTCCGGATTGTCGACCAGGTGGGCGACACGGTTGGGCGAAACGTAACGGGCGAAAGCCTGTTTGATCCAGCGCTGCTCGCGTTCGCTGGCCCAGTGATGGACCAGACTGCCGGTGACGAATGCCAGAAATATGGTTATCGCCGGCGTGGCCGAATCGAGCAATAAACCGTATGACGAGAAAGCATGCCAACTACCGAACGCAAGCCCGGTGAGCAGGCCGAGCGTCGCCATAGCTCCAGTCAGGGCGCCGAGACGCAAGGCAAGAAGGCCGGCGCTCAGTCCGCCGATCAGCAGGCAGATGGCTTCAAGGCCGCGTGCCCAACTTGGCCGTTCGAGATATTGCCCGTTGAGAATCTGTTCCAGGGCTTGGGCGTGTGCTTCAACCCCGGGCATCAGGCGGCCGAGCGGGTTGAAGCGCAAATCCATCAGCCCCTGAGCCGAACTGCCGATCAGGACGAGATGGCCGGCCAGTTTCTCCGTGGCCACCTCGCCGGAATAGATTTGCCAAGCCGGGATATAGCGTTCGGCGACCGGTGCGGAGTAATGGACCCAGATTTCGCCGTGCGGTGTGGTCGGGATGGTCAATTCGCCAATGCGGATTTCAGCCAGGCCGCTGCCGTGTTCAGCGCTTTTCAGCACGACATTGCCGCCGCCCTGTCCGACACGCAGGACTTCGCTCGTCAGTGTGCCTACTGGCGTGTCGCCAACGCGTAGTGCCAGCGGCACGCGGCGCACGATGCCATCGCTGTCCGGAACGAAGGTCAGGGCGCCATTGCCTTTGGCGGCTGCCGCCAGATCGGGCAGCGAACCGAGCAGATTGCTGAACGGGTGCAGCCAGTTCGTCGCCGGTTCACCAGAAAAGACGAAACGCCCCATGCGCTTGGGGATTGCATTCGCCGCGTTGCCTCCGGCTGCCGGGGTATGGTCGACAGCAAAGCCGAGGACGGCATCGGAGGTTTTGAGGTGTTCAGCGAAGACCTTGTCGTGATCGGGAAGGCGAGCCAATTCGTCGCCAAGACGGCCATGCAATCCCCAAAGCGCAACGGCAGCTTGCGGCGAGGTGCGGTCAGGCTCGGCGAAGATGACGTCGAAACCGATAGCGGCAACGCCTGCGGCATTCACTCGGTCGAGCAATTCGGCCAAACGGGTTCGCGGCCACGGCCACTGCCCCAAGCGGTTCAAGCTGACATCGTCGATATCGATAATGCGGACTGGTGCTTCGATGTAGTTGCGCGGCTGCCAGCGTTGGTACTGGTCGAACAGATGGTTACGTAGCATTTGCACGGGAATACTATCGCCGAGCAGCAAGGAAATGCCCAGAACGAGAGGCAATAAGGGCAGTAGCCAGAGAGCAATGGAACGTGTGCACCTATCCATGGGGCCTCGCATATGGGAAAAAATATCCTTTTGTTGTTCTTTTACAAGCCAAGAGCATAGTGATAATGTTAATGCCGATTTTTTCAAAAAGAGCTTTTTTTAAAATTCAGCTAGCCGGTTTATAGGCGACAAGGGAATAAAGTATGTTCTCGGGAATGAAGATTCGTTTCCAGAGTTGGGTACTGGCTGCTGTCACCTTGCTTGTGGTGGTCTTGGCAGCCATTTTCCTGCTGACGGTGTTCCGTACCTTCAGCAAGATTGCCGAGGAAAATGCCATCGGCCGTTTCGCCTTGATCGGTCAGCAAGCCTACGGCCAACTTGATGCCTTGCTCAAGCAAAATGCAGGATTCGTCACGGCTCAGGCACATGCTGATATTGACCAGTTCGTGGTCAATCGCCGTTTGAACTCGAAAGATCAGGTTTCGCCCTTCCTGGCCTCGCTGGAAGCGGAAGATACCGTTTATTCTCATTTCTTCGGTCTGGCCAACGACGAATTTCTCCAGGTCATTGCCTTGCGTGAGAACCCGCACATCGTTTCAGCATTGAAAGCGCCTCAGCACAGCTATTTTGCGATCCGTCGCATCCAGCGCAAGGGCGATGAGCAGCGTAGCGAAAGCTGGACTTTTCTCGACCGGGCGCGTCGGATTCTCGATACGCAATATCGGGAAACTCAATTCCAGCCGACTTCACGTCCCTGGTATGCCGGGGCCACCAAGCAGAACCGTTTGTATGTCACCGAGCCCTATCTCTATTCTTCGACGGGGGAATTAGGGGTGACGGTGGCCTATCCGTTGGCGGAGGCGGCGGGGGCGCTCGGTAGCGATATCAGCTTGCAATCGCTTTCCGATTTCTTGAGCAAGGCGCCGCTCTCGGCCAACGGTGCGATTGCCTTGCAGGATGCGGCCGGGCGGATACTGGCTTTCCACGGCAAAGGACAATATTTCGCCAATCTTCAGGTTGCGCCGCTGAATATGCCGGAGCAGGTGGGCAATCCTTATCTGGCGGTCCTGCGCGACGGCTTGCTGACGGAAGAGGCACAGATACTGCCCCTGGGGCCGGACAAGGAGAAATTCGTCGTTACCCAACACCGTTCGAGTGGGGCCTGGGCCGGACATTTTCGTGTGGTCGTGCTGGCACCGGTGAGCGATTTCTCGGGGGCTTTCGTCAAGGCTGAACGTGATGTCGTGATGGTGTCGATTGTCGTATTGCTGATACTGCTACCCTTGTCTTTCCTCGGTTCGCGTCAGGTTTCGCAAACCCTGGTTCGCATGGCGCAGGATTCGGAACGCCTGAAACGACTCGATTTCTCGGCCGAGCCGACGACGCCGGAAACCTTCCTCTATGAGATTCGCACGCTGGGCGAAGCACAGGTCGTCATGCAGCATTCGATCCGGGAACGGACAGAGCAACTGGAACTGGCTCAGCACAAGCTGTCGATGCTGGTCGAAAACGGCTTGCTTTTTTCGCAGGAGCAAGATCGCACCCGTCTCCTGCGTCATATCCTGTTTGGCGCCAAGAACATCGTTCCTTGCCAGGCGGCAACGTTGTTCCTGAAAACCGAAAACAACTCGCTGATCTTTGCCCAGCGGACGAACGACGACCCGTTGCCGACGACGGAGATTCCGCTCTTCGATCCCGATACGGGCAAGCCTCGAGAGAACTACGTGGCACCTTACGTTGCCCTGCATAACCGTTCGGTAGTTATCGATGACGTGTATCGCGAAACACGCTTTGATGTTTCGGGGACCAAGCGCTTCAGTGAGGAGTCCGGTTTCCGTACGGTGTCGATGCTGACCGTGCCGCTTTCGCCGCAGGATGGCGAAGTGATCGCCGTCCTGCAATTGTTGAACGCCTGCGATCCGAAAACCGGCGAGGTGATTCCTTTCGATCACGATATCGTCGGCTATGTCGAAGCGATGGCTGCGCAGGCGGCCGTGGCTTTGCAGAACCACAATCTGATCGAGGTGCAGCGCCAGTTGATGGATGCCCTGATCAAGATCATTGCCGGCTCGATCGACGCCAAGAGCCCTTACACCGGGGGGCATTGCGAACGGGTGCCGGAGTTGGCCATGATGCTGGCCGAGGAAGCGTGCAAGGTCGAGCAGGGTCCGCTCGCCGATTTCCGTTTTCACAACGAAGACGAATGGCGAGAATTCCGGATCGGTGCCTGGTTGCACGACTGCGGCAAGGTGACGACGCCTGAATATGTGGTCGACAAGGCCACCAAACTGGAAACCATCTACAACCGCATTCACGAAGTACGCATGCGCTTTGAGGTGCTGCTGCGCGATGCGGCAATCGAGCGCTTGCAGGCCATTCATGAGCGCGGGATGCCGATGGCTGAGGCGGATGCCATATTCGCCAGCCGCCGCACTCAATTGCTGGATGATTTCGCTTTCGTGGCGGAATGCAATCTGGGCGGCGAATTCATGGCTCCCGAGCGTATCGAGCGCTTGCAGCGAATCGCCCAGGAAACCTGGCTGCGCCATTTCGACGATCGTCTGGGCCTGGCGCATGATGAATTGAAGCGTTATGCCGGGGAGGAAGCGCTGCCTTTGCCGGCAGTCGAAAAACTGCTGGCCGACAAAGCGAACCATGTCTTGCCGCGTACTCCGAATGCGGCGCTCGACCAAAAATGGGGTTGGCAGGTGAGTATTCCTGAAAACCAGTACAACTTCGGCGAACTCTACAACCTGTCGGTCGCCCGCGGCACGTTAAGCGAGGAGGAGCGCTTCAAGATCAACGAGCACATTATCCAGACCATCGTGATGCTGGAGAAAATGCCCTTGCCGAAAAACATGCGTCGCATTCCGGAGTATGCCGGCACCCATCACGAAACCCTGATCGGCACCGGCTATCCACGCAAACTGGCGGCCGAGGAATTGTCCGTACCGTCGCGCATCATGGCCATTGCCGACATTTTCGAGGCGCTGACCGCTTCGGATCGGCCTTACAAGAAGGGCAAGACGCTATCGGAGTCGATCAAGATACTCTCCTTCTTCAAGAAGGATCAGCATATCGATCCGCTGCTTTTCGATCTTTTCCTGACTTCCGGCATCTATCGGCGCTATGCCGAGCGCTATCTGAAGCCGGAGCAGATCGATGAGGTCGACATCACGGCTTATCTCGGCTGAGTCGACAAACGCTTTTCCCTTGCTGAGCTACCAATAAAAATGCCGACCTTCTGGTCGGCATTTTTTGTCATTTTGCCGCGTGCACCGCAGCAGTTGGCTTTTACGCCGGCAGCGGGTCGGCGTTGCCCAGTGCGGTGGTGTTCATGCCACCATCGACGTACATGATTTCACCGGTGATGCCGCTGGCCAGGTCGGACAGCATGAAGGCGGCAGCATTGCCGACTTCCTCGATGGTCACGTTGCGACGCAGCGGAGCATTGTGCGAGTTGTAGGCAAGCAGTTTGCCGAAATTGCCGATGCCGGAGGCAGCCAGGGTCTTGATCGGGCCGGCCGAGATGGCGTTGGCGCGAATGCCTTCAGGGCCGAGGCAGAAGGCCAGGTAGCGCGTGGCGGCTTCGAGGCTGGCCTTGGCCAGACCCATGGTGTTGTAGTTCGGCATGGTGCGTTCTGCACCCAGGTAGGACAGGGCGAGCAAGGAGGCGTTGCGACCTTGCATCATCGGGCGAGCACCCTTGGCTAGCGCAGCGTAGCTATACGACGAGACATCGTGGGCGATGCGGAAAGCTTCGCGCGAAATGCCGTTCAGGAAGTCGCCTTCGATGGCTTCGGTCGGGGCGTAGGCGATGGAGTGAACCAGGCCGTCAAGGCCATCCCAGCGCTTGCCCAGTTCGACGAACAGGTTGTCGATTTGCTCGTCGCTGCTGACATCGACCGGAATGGTGATGTCGCTACCGAACTCGGCGGCAAATTTCTTGATGCGGTCTTCAAAGCGCTCGTTCTGGTAGGTAAAAGCCAGTTGTGCGCCTTCGCGATGGCAGGCCTTGGCGATGCCATAGGCGATGGAATGCTTGGAAAGCAGGCCGGTGATCAGGATCTTCTTGTCGGCGAGAAAGCCCATTCGATGTTCTCCCTGTGGGGTTAAGCCGCAAGATTATAAACCGAGAAGCCGCAATTCCACCCACTTTGCGGGGGAATTGCGGCGGTTTGGCGAATATTAGGCTTACATATTCGGGTAAGTTGGCCCTTCGCCCCCCTGTGGCACGACCCAATTGATATTTTGCGTCGGGTCCTTGATGTCGCAGGTCTTGCAATGCACGCAGTTCTGCGCGTTGATCTGCAGGCGCGGCTGACCTTCCTCGCGACCGAGGATTTCATAGACGCCGGCGGGGCAGAAGCGCTGTTCAGGCGCGTCGTATTGCGCCAGGTTGACGCTGATCGGCACGGTGGCATCCTTCAGCTGCAAGTGGCAGGGCTGGTCTTCCTCGTGGTTGGTGCTGGACAGGAAGACCGAAGACAGGCGGTCGAAGGTGATGACGCCGTCCGGCTTCGGATAATCGATCTTCGGGCAGTCCGCAGCCGGTTTCAGCTTGGCATGATCAGGCGTCTTGTGGCGCAGGGTCCATGGTGCCTTGCCGCCGAAGACGATCTGATCGATGCCGAACATGATGGAACCCAGCTTCAGGCCTTTGGCCATCCACGGCTTGAAGTTGCGCGCCTTGTACAGTTCGTCGTACAGCCAGCTGTTCTTGAAGGCCTCGGGGTAGGCGGTCAGCTCGTCGCGTTCGCGTTCGGCCTGCAGTGCGGCGAAACAGGCTTCGGCCGCCAGGGCGCCGGATTTGATGGCGCAGTGCGAGCCCTTGATGCGCGCGGCGTTGAGGAAGCCGGCGTCATCGCCGACCAGCACGCCACCGGGGAAGGTCAGCTTGGGCAAGGATTGCAGACCGCCGGCAGTGAGGGCACGGGCACCGTAGGCGATACGCTTGCCGCCTTCGAGGAACTTGCGGATTTCAGGGTGTGTCTTGAAGCGCTGGAATTCCTCGTAGGGCGACAGATGCGGATTTTCGTAGCCGAGGCCGACGACGAAACCGATGGCGATCTGGTTGTCTTCGAGGTGATAGAGGAAGCCGCCGCCGTAGGTGTCCGGCTGCATTGGCCAGCCGCCGCTGTGGATGACCAGGCCAAGCTGGTGCTTGTCGGGCTGGATTTCCCAGAGTTCCTTGAGGCCGATGCCGTAGGTTTGCGGATCGGCTTCGGCGTTGAGGCCGAATTTTTCCATCAACTGCTTGCCGAGATGGCCTCGGCAGCCTTCGGCGAAAAAGGTGTATTTGCCGTGCAGTTCCATGCCGGGCTGGAAATTCGGGCCTTCCGAGCCGTCATGCAGGCGGCCCATGTCGCCGGTGGCGACGCCCTTGACTGCGCCGTTCTCGTCGAACAGCACTTCGGCGCCGGCAAAACCGGGGTAGATTTCGACACCCAGCGCTTCCGCCTGTTCGCCCAGCCAGCGGCAGACATTGCCCAAGGAAATGACGTAGTTGCCTTCGTTGTGGAAACAGTTGGGGAGCAGGGTGTTCGGCACCTTGGTGGCGCCGGTTTCGGACAGGATGAAGAAGCGGTCTTCGGAAACCGGAGCATTGAGCGGGGCGCCGTCTTCCTTCCAGTTGGGCAGGAGTTCGCTCAGGGCGCGCGGGTCCATGACTGCGCCCGAGAGAATGTGGGCGCCGATCTCGGCGCCTTTCTCGATCAGGCAGACATTGATGTCGCCGCCTTGTTCCGCCGCCAGTTGCTTCAAGCGAATGGCCGAGGCAAGACCAGCCGGACCGCCGCCGACGATGACGACGTCGAATTCCATGGATTCGCGTTCCATGATGTCTCCTTTAATTATTGTCAGCTTGTTTTCAATACTGTAGACAATACGGTACAGTATGGAAAGCCTTTGATCAACTCATTTTCAAACGATCGTTTATGGAACACCGCAAGAAACTGATTCACGTTACCAAGATGCCGATTCGCTGGGGCGACATGGATGCCTACGGCCATGTGAACAATACCGTTTATTTCCGCTATATGGAGCAGGCGCGGGTCGAGTGGATCGAGGACATGAAGGTGATCGTCCGCCCGGGCGGCGATGGGCCGGTAATCATCAATGCCTGCTGCACTTTCCTGATGCCGATGACTTACCCGGGCATGGTCGAGGTCCGCACCTACGTCGGCAGCATCGGGCGCTCCAGTTTCCAGACCTATGTCGAGATGCGCATCGAGGGTGATGAACGCATCTACGCCGAGGGGGCGGCCAAGGTGGTGTGGATGAATACGCAGACCGGAAAATCGGTGCCGGTACCCGAGCATATTCGGGCAGCGCTGGAAGCGGAGTAAACTCCACGCCCATCGCGAACCGAATCGAGAAGCCATGGGCAAGAAGAAAACCTGGGAAAAACTGCTGTCGAGCGAACGCCTGGGGGCGGGCAAAGCCCCCGGTTCGGCCGAGCGCACTGCCTTCCAGCAGGATTACGACCGCATCGTTTTCACCTCGGCCTTCCGCCGCCTGAAGGACAAGACCCAGGTTTTTCCGCTGTCCAAGAGCGACTACGTTCGCACCCGCTTGACGCATAGCCTGGAGGCGAGCTGCGTCGGGCGTTCGCTCGGCGCTGTCGTCGGGCGCGAGATCATCGCCCGCCACGGCTTGAAGGATGTCGAATCGGGCGATTTCGGCGCCATCGTCGCGGCCGCTTGTCTGGCCCACGATATCGGCAACCCGCCGTTCGGCCATGCTGGCGAGGATGCGATCCGCGAGTGGTTCCGCAATTCCGGCCTGCTCGATCGGCACGAATTCACGCCGGCCCAACGAGCTGATTTTGAGCGCTACGAGGGCAATGCGCAGGGCTTCCGTATCGTCAGCCGACTGCAGAGTCCGGCCAACCCCGGTGGGTTGCAGCTGACCAGCGCCGTCTTGGCGACTTTCACCAAATATCCGCGGCCTTCTGCGGTGGACAGCGATTTACCGGGAAAAAGCGGCAAGAAATTCGGCTTCTTCCAGCAGGATGCCGACAACTTTGCCCTGGTCGCCAAGGCGACCGGCATGGTCGAGCGTTTGCCGGGGCAAGCCTGGCGGCGGCACCCGCTGGCTTTCCTGGTCGAGGTGGCGGACGACACCTGCTACCTGATCGTCGATCTGGAAGACGCGGCGCGCCTGGGTTTCGTGCCCTACAAGGATGCCGAATGCCTGCTCGGCGACCTGGCCGGCAGCGCCTTGAGCGGCGGCCGACTGGAGCGCCTGCATGACCCGAAGGAGCGCCTGGAGTATCTGCGCGCTAAGGCCATCGGCCGCCTGCTGGAGAGTGCGGCGGCGGTTTTTCTGGAAAACGAGGAGGCCATCCTCAACGGAACGTTCGACGACGAACTGCTTGAGCAATCGCCGGTCGCCATCCCGTTGCAGGGGGTTCTGAAGCTGGCCAAGGAAACGATCTATACGGCCCGGCCGGCGCTGGAAATCGAAACGGCGGGTTTCGAGGTGCTCGGTGCCTTGCTCGGCCTGTTCACCAATGCTGTCGAGGCCAAGGCGGGATTTGCCCGGTTCACGACACGCGAGCGCATGCTGATGAAGCTGCTGCCGACGCAATTCCTCGGTCACGGCGGCGAACCGGATCCTGATCCCTACGTGCGCCTGTTGCAGGTGGCCGATTTCGTTGCCGGCATGACCGACTCTTACGCGGTCGATATGTACCGCAAGCTGAAAGGCTTCGATCTGCCGACCTGAGTTCGTCAGCCGTTTTACTGCGGCGGTCGGTTGCGATGCGGCTGTTCCAACCAGGCCAGCACCGTTTCAAACAGGGTGTCGGGTCTGGCCGGTTTGGCCAGGAAGTCGTCCATGCCCGCGGCAAAGCATTGAGCCTTGTCTTCGGCGAAGGCATTGGCCGTCATGGCGACGATCGGCAAACACGGGTTTTCCGGCCGCAGGCGTATCTGCCGTGTCGTTTCCAGTCCGTCCATGCGCGGCATCTGCATGTCCATCAGGATCAGGTCATAGGTGTGTTGGGCGATCAGATCCAACGCTTCGATACCATCTTCGGCGCAATCGACGGAAAGTTTTGCGTCTTCCAGCAAGCTGAGGGTGATTTCGCGATTCACCGGTTCGTCCTCGACCAGCAGGACACGTTTGCCGGCGTGGCAACGAATAATGCGCTCTTCGGCACTTTCTGCAGCGATAGTGTTTGCCGAGGTAGTTGTTGGTGCGCCCTTGCGCAGACGGGCGGTGAACCAGAACAAGCTGCCTTTTCCTGGGGTACTGGTGGCTCCGGCAGCACCCCCCATCAATTCGGCCAGCTTGCGTGTAATTGCGAGACCCAGGCCTGTGCCGCCATAGCGGCGCGTAGTCGAGTTGTCGGCCTGCTCGAAAGCATCGAATAGTTTGTCGAGCACGGAGGCATCGATACCGATGCCCGTATCCTGCACTTCGAAACGGAGCAGGGCATGTTGCGGGTCTTCTTCCTCAGTTAGAACGCGTAGGGTAATGCGGCCGGATTCGGTGAATTTGACGGCATTGCTGGCGTAGTTCAGCAGGGCTTGTTGCAGGCGGGTGGTATCGCCGCACAGGTGGTGCGGGATGGCACGGGTTTCGGTGATGAACTGCAAGCCCTTGAGTTGAGCGCGTTCATGCAACATCGACGTGACGTTGGCGAGCAGGCCTTCGACCCGGATTTCACTTTCGTCGAGCGTGAATTTGCCGGCTTCGATCTTGGACAGATCGAGAACAGTATTGATGATTTCGAGCAGGTGTTGGCTGGCGGCCTCCAGATTGTCGAAGCGGTTTGCCTGCTCGTCGGAGAGTCCTGTGCGCCGAATCAGGTGGGCCATTCCGGTAATGGCGTTGAGCGGCGTGCGAATCTCGTGCGACATGTTGGCCAGAAAGGCGCTCTTGGCCACACTGGCCGCTTCGGCGCTTGCCTTGGCGGTAGCCAGTTGTTCGGTACGCTGGATGACCAGTTGCTCCAGGTCATGGCGATGTCGTTCGAGCTCTTCGGCGGTGGTCTTCTGCTCGGTGATGTCGTAGCAGAAGCCGATGTAGCCGATGAAATTGCCTTGCGTGTCGTAGCGTGGCTTGCCGTCGTCGCGTATCCAGTGGTAGCGGCTATCGGCATGGCGCAGGCGGTATTCCATGCTGAAACTGCTACGTTGCTCGAAATGTTCGGCGTAGGTGGCGGAGAACAGATCCCTGTCGTCAGGATGCATGCCGTCGAACCAGCCGTTGCCCAGTTCCTCGGCCAGGGGGCGGCCAGTGAAACGCAGCCAGGGTTCGTTGAAATAGTCGCGCAGCTTGTCGATGCCGGCGGTCCAGATCAAGGCCGTGCCGCCGTTGGCCAGCGTGCGGAAATGTTGTTCGCTCTCGCGCAGGGCGGCTTCGGCCTGCTTGCGCTCGGTAATGTCGCGGGCAGCAGCGTAGAGATAACGCTTGCCGTCGATATCGAATCCATCCAGATTCAGTTCGATGTCGCGCAGACTGCCGTCCTTGCGTCGATGTTTGGTTTCCTGAGCACCAGGAGAGGTGAGCGCCAGTTTTGCCGGCAGAATGTCGTGCAGCAGTTTGTCGCTTGGCCAACGGACATCCCATTGGGCGACGCTGGCCCCGATCAGTTCTTCGCGCGTGTAACCCAGCATCGTGAAGAAACTGTCGCTGGCTTCGATCAATCGACCATTGCTGTCGATGATGTGAATACCATCGCTGGCCTGTTGCAGGTAAAGGCGGTTGCGTTCGCTTTCCTGCTCGGTTCGATGCAGGAAAAAGAGGGAGAGGCGGCCCAGAATGACCGATAGTCCGAGAAATCCCAGAACGACGGTGAGAGACAGGTACAACTCGTCGTACCAGTGTTCCAGATAGTCCTTGTCGGCTGTCCCGACGATGGCGATCATCGGAACATAGCCCAGCTTGTGATAGGTGATGATGCGTTGGAAACCATCGCCACTGGCCGGTGTCTTGAAGGTGGCCGAGGCGATGCCGGTGCCGAACAGTTGCATGAATTCCGGCGACAGGATCTTGTTACCGATCTGGCCGGCCGGCTTGTCCGAAATGGCAGGAACGCGGGTGATCAGTCCCAAGTCGCTGTCGCGCAGGGAGATGGTGCCGTGAGGACCGACATCGAAGCGTGACAACAATTGCGAGTAGTAATCGAGCGGCAGGGTGGCGGTAATCACGCCGGCAAAGCGACCGTCAGGATGGTTGTAGCGCTGTGCAAAACCAACGATGTATTTCTTGGCAACGCGGCCGATGCGTGGCTTGGAAATCTGCAGAGTACGGTCGTCGTGGTCACGGTGATGGATGAAATATTCCCGATCGGCCCAACTGACCTTGTCTTCCTTTTGGACATCCTTGCCGAGGAAGACCAGACCGCTGGCATCGGCGACGCGCAGGCCTTCGAGATCCGGAATGCGGTCTTGCATTCGGCTCAGGAAGAAGCGCATGCCGATTTCATCGATCCCCTGTGTCGTGCCGAGTTGGCGTTGCAGTTCATCGGCGATGGAGCGCAACAGCAGATCGATCTTTTCCGTGGAGTTGGCCAGGTTCAATTCCACGGCACGGGCGATATTCTGGGTCAGGACTTCGGCGCCTTGCTCGTGATTGCGATAGCTGGTCAGCAGCGAATAGGCGGTGAACGCAAAAACAATCAGATTTGATAAAACGATGCCGCCGATCACCAGGCTGCGCAAGCGAAGACTCAGCATGAGCACAATCCTTGCCTGAGTCGGCAAGGCCGCGACATCGGCATATCCGCCGGAGTGGCCATGGTCTGCGCTCCCATTTTAACTATGATTTTATTTTTGCCATTTTAAGCCTGCCGACAGGATTGGGCGACAAAAATTTGCTGTTTTTCCGATGGCTTTATTTGGGGCGAAGGGGGCAAAGCATCTTGCTAAAAATCGATTACTGTACAAAAATACAGTCAAAGCTTTTTCGCGGAGCAAAGCCATGAAACTCACGCCACGTCAGCAGGAAATTCTCGACTTCATCAAGAACACCGTCGAGGTGCTCGGCGCGCCGCCGACGCGGGCGGAAATCGCCAGCGCCTTCGGCTTCGCTTCGCCCAACGCGGCGGAAGATCATCTGAAAGCCCTGGCCAAGAAGGGGGCGATCAATCTTGAGCCGGGTTCGGCGCGTGGTATCCGTCTGGTCGAACAACTCGGCTTGCCGCTGATTGGCAGCGTTGCCGCCGGTTCGCCCATTCTGGCCGTGGAAAACGTGCAGGGGCGCTATGCGCTCGATGCCAATTTGTTCAGCCCGCGCGCCGACTTCCTGCTTAAAGTGCGCGGCCTGTCGATGATCGATGCCGGTATTTTCGACGGCGACCTGCTGGCCGTACACAAGACCACCCAGGCGCGCGATGGCCAGATCGTCGTTGCCCGGCTCGATGAAGAAGTCACGGTCAAGCGGCTGGAGCGCGGCAACGGCTTTATCAAGCTGATCGCTGAGAACCCGGATTTCGAACCCATCATCGTCAATCCGGCCGAAGTCGATTTCGCCATCGAAGGCATCGCCGTCGGCCTGATTCGCGGAGCTGCCTCCAGGCTGTCATGAACGCCATGCCGTCGCCGGTCGCGCTGGCGGAAGTACTGGCCCGGGGCGATGTCTGGCGCGGCGATGCGCTGGCCAGCCTGCCTGACTCCGCTATTCCCAGTGGCCATCCCGAACTCGACGCCGAATTGCCGGGCGGTGGCTGGCCGCGCGGCAATCTCACCGAACTGCTGGTCGACCGCGCCAGCATCGGCGAAATGAGCCTGCTGCTACCGGCGTTGGCTCGCCTGTCGGCGGAAGGCGGCTGGCTGGCGCTGGTCGCACCGCCCTGGTTGCCGCATGCGCCGGCCTGGGCGGCCGCCGGTCTGGCGCTGGAGCGGCTCGTCGTCGTGCAGGCTGGCAAGCAGGTGGCGTGGTGCTTCGAGCAATTGCTCGCCAGCGGCGGTTTTGCCGGCGTGCTCGCCTGGCCGGAGAGCGGCATCGATGCGCGCGCCTTGCGCCGCCTGCAAGTGGCGGCCGAAGGTCGGCCGGTTTTTGCCGGAATCTGGCGGTCCACCGCAGTAGCGGCCGCACCGTCGCCTGCGCCCTTGCGTGTTGCCTTGGCGGCTGAGGCAGGGCAGCTTTCCGTGCGTATTCTCAAGCGGCGCGGCCGCCCGGCGGCGCGACCGCTGGCTTTATCCATGTTCCGTCCCGGGAGAGCGAGTCGTGCTGTGGCTGGCCCTCAACTTTCCGTTATTGCCGCTCGAAGCGCTGCCCTTGCGGCAATCGCCTAGCGCGGTCGTCCAGCGCGGGCGGTTGCTCGCCTGCGATGCGGCGGCCAGCGCGGCGGGTGTCACACCGGGGCAGAAGCTGTCGACGGCGCTGGGTCTCGCACCCGGCTTGCGCGCCTTCGAGCGCGAGGCGCCGCGCGAGATGCTGGCTCTCGACCAACTCGCCTGCTGGGCTGGCAATTTCACGCCCACCGTCAGCCTCGCGCCGCCCGATGCCTTGCTGCTGGAAATCGGCGGTTGCCTGCGTCTTTTCGGCGGCCTCGAGCACATCGTCGAGGCGGCTTTGAGCGGTTGCACGGCGCAGGGCTGGACGACACAATGGGCCGTTGCCCCCACGCCGCTGGCCGCCCGCTGGCTGGCGCGGGCCGGTGCGGCGGCGGTGTGCGATGCGCCGGAAGCCTTGCCGACAGCACTTTCCGCCTTGCCATGCACTGTTACCGCTTGGCCGGCGGAATCCTTGAGTCGGCTCGATGCCTTCGGCGTGCGCCGGCTGGGCGATCTGGCGAGCTTGCCCTTGGCCGGCCTGCGCCAGCGCATCGGCAATGTGGCGGTGGACGAATGGCTGCGCGCCCGGGGCGACTTGCCCGATCCGCAACGGGCCTTTGTCTTCCCAGAGCATTTCGTCCAGGGGCTGGAGTTGCCGTCACGGGTCGAGCATGCCGAGGCCCTGATATTTGCCGGCCAGCGCCTGTTCGCCGCCTTGTGCGGCTGGCTGCACGGGCGGCAGTTGCTGCTGCGCAGCTGTTCGCTGCATCTCGATTACGATGGTGAACCGCCGGGCGTCTTGCGCCTGGCCTTGGGCGAGGCAAGCGCCGATGAGGCGCGCCTGCTGCGCCTGTTGCGCGAACATCTGGGGCGTTTGCAACTGGCCGGTCCGGTCGAGCGCTTGCGGCTGGAGGCGGACGAGGTGATGGCGCGGCCGGGCGACAGCATTCACCTCTTTGACGCAGCGCCGAGCGGCGAGGGTGCGGCGGCTTGCCTGGAGCGCCTGCAGGCGCGGCTGGGCGAAGGGGCGGTACGGCGTATCCATGTGCGCGCGGAGCACCGGCCGGAATGCGCGACGGTCGATGCCTCGGCGCTGGGCGGATCCGTGGCGGTGAGCCAACCCGTTACACCGCCGGAAGGCCATTCGGTTTTTGCCAAAAATGGGCAGTGCACCGCAGGAGTGCCCCCGCAACGGCCGCTCTGGCTGCTGCCCGAGCCGCAAGCCTTGGTTGAGCGCGGCGGCGGGCCGCACTGGCACGGCCGGCTGGAGTTGCTGACGCGCGGCGAGCGGCTGGAGAGCGGCTGGTGGGATGGTGGAGAGGCGGAGGCGGTGGGCGATGTGCGGCGCGATTATTTCGTGGCGCGCAATCCGCTGGGGCAATGGGCTTGGATTTTCCGCGACGCGCGCGGCTGGTTTTTGCACGGCTTGTTCGCCTGATTTGCGCCGGGTTGCCATGTCTACTTTGCCCGTGATCCGTCCATCGTTTGCCGGGAGGCGGTCATGAATACGCCGCTGCCGGCCTACGCCGAACTGCATTGCCTATCCAATTTCAGCTTTCTGCGCGGCGCCTCCCACCCCGAGGAGCTGGTTGCCCAGGCGGCGGCGCAGGGCTATGCCGCGCTGGCCTTGACCGACGAATGCTCGCTGGCCGGCGTGGTGCGGGCGCATCTGGCGCTGAAGGCGCTGCCCGCTCCGCCCAAGCTGATCATCGGCAGCGAGATGACGACGGCCGATGGCCTGAAGCTGGTGTTTCTGGCCAGGAACCGCGAGGGCTACGGCAATTTGTCCGCGCTGATCACGCTGGCCCGGCGGCGGGCGGAGAAGGGCGATTACACGCTGCAACGCCACGACCTGAACGCCATTTCGCCGAGCGGCGCGCTGCCCGATTGCCTGGTGCTGTGGGTGCCGGGCGAGGGCGAGACCGTGGAGGATGGGCGCTGGCTGGCCGAGCGTTTTCCCGGTCGCTGCTGGCTGGCCGTTGAACTGCACGCCGGGCCGGACGATGTTGCCCGGATGGAGTCCTTGCGTGCCTTGGGCGAGGCCTGCGGCCTGCCGCTTGTGGCGGCGGGCGATGTGCACATGCACGTCAAGGCGCGGCGGCCGGTGCAGGATGTGCTGACTGCCTTGCGCCTGAAAACCACGGTGTTCGAGGCCGGCCACTCGCTTTTTCCCAACGGCGAACGCCATCTGCGCACCCGCCTGCGCCTGTCGCGCCTCTATCCGCCCGAATGGCTGCTTGAAACGCTGAAGATCGCAGAGCAGTGCCAGTTTTCACTGGACGAGCTGCGCTATGAATATCCGGAAGAGATCATCCCTGCCGGTCACACGCCGAGCAGTTGGCTGCGGCACGAAACCGAGGCCGGGCTGCGCAAGCGTTACCCGGAAGGTGAGCCGGACGATGTGCGGCGGCGCATCGAATACGAACTGCGCCTGATCGCCGAGATGCGCTACGAGGCGTACTTTCTGACCGTGTACGACATTGTGGTTTACGCGCGCAGCGTTGGCATCCTGTGTCAGGGACGCGGTTCGGCGGCCAATTCGACGGTCTGCTTCGCGCTCGGTATCACCGAAGTCGATCCGGCGCGGGCCGGCATGTTGTTCGAGCGCTTCATTTCGAAGGAGCGCGGGGAGCCGCCCGACATCGACGTCGATTTCGAGCACGAGCGACGGCCCGAGGTCATTGCCTACATCTACCGCAAATACGGGCACGAGCGGGCGGCGCTGACCGCCGCGCTGATCACCTACCGGACCAAGGGTGCGCTGCGCGATGCCGGGCGGGCGCTCGGTTTCGGCATCGCCCAGATTGACGCGCTGACCGCCTCGCTCGCCTGGTGGGACAAGCGCGAGCAACTGCCTGAGCGCTTCGCCGAGCTGGGGCTCGACCCGCAAGCGCCGCGCGTCGAAAAATGGCTGTGGCTGGCCGAGCAGGTGCGCGGTTTTCCGCGCCATCTGACGCAGCATGTCGGCGGCTTCGTCATGTCGCGCGGGCCGTTGGCGCGGCTGGTGCCGGTCGAGAACACGGCGATGCCCGAGCGCACCGTCATCCAGTGGGACAAGGACGACATCGACGCTCTCGGTCTGATGAAAGTCGATGTGCTGGCGCTCGGCATGCTGTCGGCCATCCGCCGCACGCTGGCCACCCTGGCCGAGCGCGATGGCCGGCCTTTTGGCCTGAAGGACATCCCGCCCGAGGACAAGGCCACCTACGACATGCTGTGCCGGGCCGACAGCATCGGCGTCTTTCAGGTCGAATCGCGGGCGCAGATGAGCATGTTGCCGCGGCTGAAGCCGCGCAATTACTACGATCTGGTCATCGAAGTGTCGCTGGTGCGGCCGGGGCCGATCCAGGGCGACATGGTCCATCCCTACCTGCGGCGTCGGCAGGGTCTGGAGCGCATCGAGAAAATCTCGCCCGAGGTCGATGCCGTGCTGGCGCGCACCTGCGGCGTGCCGATCTTTCAGGAGCAGGTCATGCAACTGGCCATCGTCGCGGCCGATTTCACGCCGGGCGAGGCCGACCAATTGCGTCGCTCGATGGCCGCCTGGCGGCGCAAGGGTGGGCTGGAGCCGTTTCAGGACAAGCTGCGTGCCGGCATGAAAAAGAATGGCCTGCCGGCCGAGTTCGCCGAGCGCATCGTGCAGCAGATTCAGGGATTTGGCGAATACGGCTTTCCCGAGTCGCACGCCGCCAGTTTCGCGCTGCTCGTCTACGCCTCGGCCTGGCTCAAGCGCCACGAACCGGCGGCTTTTCTATGCGGCCTGCTCAACAGCCAGCCGATGGGTTTCTACTCGCCGTCGATGCTGGTGCAGGACGCGCAGCGTCACGGCGTCGTCGTGCGCCCACCGGATGTGACGGCGAGCGATTGGGACAGCCGGCTCGACCCCGATGGCAGCGTCCGCCTTGGTTTGCGCCTGATCGACGGCTTGCGGCAGGCCGCAGGGGAGAGTGCTGCGGTGCACCGGCAAAATGGGCCATTTTCCAGCGTGGCCGATCTCGCCGCGCGGGCCGGGCTGACCCGGCGCGACCTCGATGTGCTGGCCGCCGCCGACGCGCTGGCCAATCTCGCCGGCCATCGCCGGCAAGCCGCCTGGCAGGCGACCACTGCAGTGGCCCAGGGCGACCTGTTCGACGGCCTGCCGCCGCCGGAAACCGACCCCGCGCTGGCCGCGCCGAGCGAGGCGGAAAACCTGGTCGCCGATTACCAGCGCCTGCACCTGACCCTGCGCTGCCATCCGCTGCACCTGCTGCGCCAGCATCTGGCCGAACGCCGCTTCGTTTGCGCTGCCGATCTGCGCAGCACCGGCGATCGGGCGCTGGTGCGCGCCGCCGGTATCGTGGTCGGTCGCCAACGGCCGGGCACGGCGACCGGCATCGTTTTCGTCACCCTCGAAGACGAAACCGGCCTGGCCAATATCGTCGTCAAGCCGGAACTGGTGGAAAAGCAACGCCGCGAGCTGCTCGGCGCAACGCTGCTCGGCGTCTATGGCCAGTTGCAGAAGGAAGGTGAGGTCATCCACCTGATCGCCAAGCGCCTAGTCGATCTTTCGTCATGGCTGGGCAGGCTGGAAACGCGGAGCCGGGATTTCCATTGATTGCGTGGCCGGTCGTGCCGCAACAGAAACTGCGATAAGTGTCTTCCGGGCTGGCCAAGGCAACGATTTTGTTCTTTTCAGGGCTAAAATGATTAGCCATGTTGTCGTATCGACATTCGGCTTGAGGGGACGATGGGTACTTTGCGCGCGCTTCTGGGAAGCTTGCTCTGTCTGGCCTGCAGCAGCGTCTGGGCGAGCGGAGCACTGGTTATCGGGGTCGAAAATCAGGAATACCTGCCGCTCTACACCTACGAGAAAGGCAGCTACAAGGGCTTTGCCCGCGAGTTGTTCGACGCTTTCGCCCATGACCGCGGTTACACCGTCGAATACCGCGCGCTGCCTGTTCCCCGCCTCTATGCAGCTTTTCTCGACGGGCAGCTCGATTTCAAGTTTCCGGACAACCCGAACTGGAAGCGAGAGCAGCGCAGCGGCAAGAACATCGTCTATAGCGATCCGGTGGTCAGCGTGATCGATGGCGTCAGTGTTACACCGGAGAAAAAAGCGCTGGGCGTCGACGATGTCCGGGTCATCGGCACGATGGCCGGATTCACCCCGTGGGCCTGGATCGACCGGCTCAAGGCTGGCAAGGTGAATGTCTCGGAAAACGGCAGCTTCGAAGCGCTGGTGCGCCAGACGCTGGCGGGGCGTATCGATGGGGCTTACGCCAGCATTGCGGTGGTGAACTACCAGCTCGATCACGTGTTCAACAAACCCGGCGCCCTCGTTTTCAATCAGGCTTTGCCTTACAGCCGGGATAGCTATCAATTGTCGACCGTCAGGCACCCGGAGCTTGTCCGTGAGTTCAATGCCTGGATGAAACAAAACCGCGCCATGATCGAAACCCTGAAAAAGCGTCATGGCGTTGAAAAGGGAGTCACCCCTGAATAGCGCTTCCCGAAAACACCGGAGCGTGCCGGTGCTACGCGGTCTGGCTGCACGGCAGACCCTGCTCAATCTGCTCTTCGCGTTGCTGGTCGGCCTGTCGTTCGGCGTCATCGAACTGATTTTCGACTGGCACGCCACGCGCCAGCAAATTGCCACGACCACAGGGCAAACGGTGGCCCTGGTGCGCGATACGGCGGCCGA
This sequence comes from Azonexus sp., assembly GCA_041904995.1. Lineage (GTDB taxonomy): Bacteria > Pseudomonadota > Gammaproteobacteria > Burkholderiales > Rhodocyclaceae > Azonexus. The sequence continues at coordinate 357,581 of JAYRMB010000001.1, read as the reverse complement.
GGCGGCTTATCAGCTCAACCACGAACAGGCCGGCAACGTGGTTTCCGGTCTGTTGCGCTTCGACTTCATCTACTCGGCCCGCCTGCGCGACAACTTCGGCAACGTGCTGGCGGAACGGCGGCGGGAAGGGCCGGTCGAGCCCTCCTGGCTGGGTAACCGTCTGCTCGACGGGATCGATGAATTCAAGCTGTCGCTCGACTACGCCGAGAAGGGCGCTCAAGGTGGCGATCATGTCGGCGACCTGCTCGTGACGCTCGATTCGGCCACTGCCGGCGAACGTTTCCTCGATCTGGCCCTGAACAAGCTGATGATCCGCATTGCCTGGGCGCTGGTGCTCAGCGTGTTGCTGACCGTCGTTTTCTATTGGGGCATGATCCGGCCGCTGGTTTCGATGGAGCGCGAAATCACCGCCATCGACCCCGCCGAACCCGGTGCGCGACCGCTGTCGCTTCCTCGCCTGCATACGCAGGACGAATTGGGTCTGGTGGTGCGAACCTTCAATTCCTTGCTGCAGGATTTCCAGCGTGGGCTGGCCGAGCGCGACCAGGCGGAAGCATCGCTCGGCGAGCTGAATCACCAGCTCGAGCAGCGTGTCGAGGAACGGACGCGGGCCTTGACGCAAACCATGCGCGAACTGGCGGAGAAAAAGGAAGCGGCCGAACAGGCGACGCGGGCCAAATCCGAGTTTCTCGCCAACATGAGCCATGAGATCAGGACGCCGCTCAATGCCATTCTCGGAATGGCGGAAATTCTCTCCTCGACCGAATTGAGCGAGGAACAGCACGATTACGTCGATATTTTCCGCTCAGCCGGCAATAACCTGCTGAACATCATCAATGACATTCTCGATCTGTCCAAGGTCGAGGCCGGCCTGTTCCAGCTCTACGACGAGGATTTCGCCCTGGAAGAGGCGTTGCATGGGCAACTCGATCTCCTCGCGCTGAGGGCGCACGAGAAGGGGCTGGATCTGGCGCTGAACTATCGTCAGGATGTGCCGCAGCATGTGCATGGCGATGCCAAACGCTTGCAGCAGTGCCTGATCAATCTGGTCGGCAATGCAATCAAGTTTACCGAGCGGGGCGGCATCGTCATCACGGTCGAGCGCGAGGCACCGGAATCGGATCGGATCACGTTCAGCGTGAGCGATACGGGCATCGGCATTCCACCGGAAAAACTGAGCAGTATCTTCGAGGCCTTCACCCAGGCCGACGGCAGCATTACCCGCCGCTACGGCGGAACCGGGCTGGGCCTCACCATCACGCAGCGCCTGATCCAGCTGATGGGTGGCAAGATCGAGGTGAGCAGCGAGCCGGGCAAGGGCTCGACTTTCTCCTTCACGCTGCCGCTGCCGGAGGTGGCCTCGGATACGAGTGCCTGGCAGGCGGTCGATCTCAGCGGAAAGCGTTTATTGGTCGTGGACGATTTTGCCGTCAACCGTCTGGTCGTTCGCGGCGAACTCGAACCCTTGGGCGTCAGCATCAGCGATTGCGCATCGGGTCCGGAAGCCTTGCACCTGCTGGATGACGAACAACGGCAGGGCGGGCGTTTCGACCTGGCTTTGCTCGATTTTCACATGCCGGAAATGGATGGCTTCGCATTGACGCGCCGCCTGCGCGAGTTGGCGGCAACGCGCGATTTGCCCATCGTCATGCTGTCCTCTGCCGATTCGTCGGTACAGAAACGGATCGCCGACGAGTTGGGAATCCGTTTCCTGGTCAAGCCGATCAAGCGCAAGGAACTGATCCAGGCCATCCAGCGCGAGCTGGTGCTGACCGATACGAATAATGTTGGCTCGGCAGCGACGCGCCGGAGCGAAGCGATGCCAAACTCGGCTGCGCCACTGCGTATCTTGCTGGCCGAAGACAACCCGATGAACGTCAGCATGATGCGCGCCTTGCTCAAGAAAACGCCGCATCAACTCGATGTTGTCGAAAACGGCGCGCTGGCCGTCGAGCGTTTCAAGTCCGGCGACTACGATCTCATCCTGATGGACGTCCAGATGCCGGTGCTGGACGGCTATCAGGCGACGGACGAAATCCGGCGCATCGAGCTGGCCGAGGGCAGGGCAGCCATCCCGATTTTCGCGCTGACGGCAAATGCGCTGGTCGAGGATGAAACGCACAGTCTGGAAGCAGGCTGTACCAAGCACCTGACCAAACCCATCCAGGCCAAGGTGTTGTTTGAAGCGCTGGCAGGCGTCGTGCCGCGCACTGCTGCGACGACCTGATTGCTGCCAGACAATCGGTAAACACGGTTTTTGCCCATTTTGGGCAGTGCACCGCAGATGTGCTGTTCTGGCCTATCTGAATCCGGGGCAGGGCGAACTTTTGTTAGGTTTTTCTGCCTGAGTATGTCCGCGGCATGTTGTCCGGATGTCGGGATGGATTCGGACGCTCGCTTTCGACAATTTCTCCCATCAAAAACGGTATGTCATATAGGCATATGACTTTTAGCTGATTGACTCGAGTTGGCAATTATCACAAAATCATAAAAAATATTTATACGAATTGACGAAGAGGCTTAAGGCTCCTATGAGAGCAGGATCAAATCGGGAAAAAGGGGTGTTTGTTCGCATCTGGGGCAAGGCCCTGGCTTATGGTCTTGCTGTGGCAGTCTCTGCGGGAGCTGTTGCCGAAGAGGAGGCTGCGCTGTCGGCGCCATCCGCCTTCAGTATCCATGCCTTTGGCACCCTGGGCGCTGCCCGCTCGACCAGCGGCACTGCACAATACGTACGCGATTCGTCGCAACCTTATGGCTTGAAGACCGACTGGTCGCCGAATATCGATTCCGTGCTCGGCGCGCAGGCCAATTACAATTTCACGGCCTCGACCGAAGCCGTCGTGCAGGTTATCAGCCGTTATCGCTACAACGGCCATTGGGGGCCCGAGGTTTCGTGGGCCTACATCGGACACGAGTTCACGCCGGGGCTGAAATTGCGGGCCGGGCGCCTCGGCACTGAGTTCTACATGCTGTCGGACTCACGCCTGATCGGCTATTCAAACCTGACGGTCCGACCAGCCCCCGATTTCTTCTCGCCGCTGATCTTTTCCTATTTCGACGGCGCCGACATCAGTGGCAGCCTGCCAGTCGGCTCGGGCCTGCTGCGCGCCAAGCTGTTCCAGGGCTATTCGCCGGAAAAAACGCCCTTCTTCGGTGACATCGCCTGGGATTTGAGTGGCAGCCGCTTGCGTGGCGGTTATCTCGATTACCTCGATGGTCCCTGGCAGTTCCGCCTGAGCCATGCCGAAGTCCGTTTTTCCTCACATGAGATTCCGGTGAACCAGCTGGCGGCGCCGTATCTCAGCCCCTATCTGGCCTTCCTGCCGTCACCCAATATCACGACGCTGGTGCCCGAACTGAGCACCGTGGGCAAGACCGCCGGCTTCAGCTCGCTGGGCGTGGTGTACGACAAGGGGCCGTTCCGCCTGCAGGGGATGTACGGACGTATACAGCATGAGTCGCGCTCCTATGAGAACAGCTGGTCGGCTTTCCTGCTCGCCTCGTATCGCATCGGCGAGGTGACACCTTATCTCGGCTACTCGACGGTCAAATCGTCGCAGAAGGCCTTGAACAACCCGCCTTCCGCCCTGTTGGCGCCCGTGGTCGATAACCTGCGCAAACCAGCTCACATGGATCGCCACACGGTCACGCTCGGCGCGCGCTGGGATTTCCGCGAAAACATGGCGCTCAAGGCCCAGCTCGATGTGGTCCGGGGCGATCCCAACAGCTACATGCCTTACCGCGGCGAGTTCTCGAACTGGAGCGGCAAGATGGAGATCCTGAGCGTGGCTCTGGATTTCGCCTTCTGAGGAGCGGACCATGACGCCCATCCTCAGACTTCTCCTCAAATGCCTGGCGCTGTTCTGCCTGACGCTGCCCTTGGCGCGAGCCGAGCTGGTTGTCATCGTCGATGCCCGTTCGCCGGTGACTCATCTGTCGCAGACCGAAGTCGTCAATATTTTCATGGGGCGCTACCGGCAGTTCCCGGGCGGCGATCCGGCTTACCCGGTGGATCAGCCGAAAGGGAGTGAGTTGCGAGCCGATTTTTATCAGCGCCTGGTCGAGAAATCCCCCTCCGAAATCAACGCCTACTGGGCGCGCCTGCATTTTTCCGGTGCTGCGCGGCCGCCCGCATCGGCGGAGGACGGCAGCGAAGTGCTGTCCTATGTACTGAAAATGCGCGGCGCTATCGGTTACGTTGAGCGAACCAAGGCCGATTCGCGTTTTCGAATTGTGTTGTCGCTGTCACCGTAACGGTCGAGAAGGGAAGCTGTGCGCCGTCTGAAGACCGGGATCCTCGCCAAAGCACTATTCATCACGATTCTGGCATTTCTGGCGGCCAGTGTGGTTTCGATTTCCTATACCGTGGTCGAAACCCATCGCCGCTACGAACAATCGGTCACCCGGCAGCTCAACCAGTTGGTCGATACGGTGCTGGTCACCGTGCAAACGGCTTGTTTTCTCGGCGACGAGGATCTGGCCAACGAAGTGGCCAAAGGGCTGTTGAGCAATCGGGAAATCCATCGAGTCACTATTGAATCCACCCGCGGCTTGCTCGCCGAGCAATTGCGTCAGGCCAAGGTGGCTTCGGGAGATGCGCCAATCCTGCCACCGCTCAGACGGGAAGTGCGCTCGCCATTTACGCCTGGCGAAGTAGTCGGCACGATTGCACTGTTCCCTAATCCGGAAGTCATCGACGACCTGCGCGATGACTATGTCGCCTTGGCGATCAAGCAGCAGGCCTGGCAGCTGATCTTTGTTTCGCTGGCGATTTTCCTGGCGCTGAGCCTATTTTTCCTGCGCCCGATCCGCCAGATATCGCTCGACCTGCACCGGATGGATGCCGCCGCCGGCGAGCGCCTGGCCATTCCCACCGGCCATGACAATACTGAAATCGGCCGTCTGGTCCGCGATATCAACGAACTTTCCGACAACCTGGCCGCTGCGCTCGACGAAGCCCGGCAGGCGAGCCAGCGTGCGGAAGAAGCCTCCGGGGCGAAAAGCGCTTTCCTGGCCAACATGAGCCACGAGATCCGCACGCCGCTCAATGCCATCACCGGCATCGCACACCTGATACGCCGAGCCGGCCTGCCGCCCGAGCAGGAAGCGCGTCTTGGGCTGCTCGAACAGGCCGGGCGGCATCTGATGGGGACGATCAACGCCATCCTCGATCTGTCCAAAATCGAAGCCGACAAGTTGCTGCTGGAATCGGCGCCTTTTTGCGTGGCCGATGCCGTCAATAACGTGGCCGAGATGCTGCGTCCGCGGGCGGCTGAAAAACGCCTGCCGATTGAGGTCTCGATCGATCCACGGCTGGGCAGCTTCGTCGGCGATGTGACGCGCATCCAGCAATCGCTGCTCAATCTGGGCACCAATGCGGTCAAGTTCACCGAGACGGGCAAGGTGGCGATTCGGGTATTTCCTGTCGAGGAGTCGGCGGATAGAGCGCAGATCCACTTTGAAGTCAGCGATACCGGCATCGGCATCGCCGCGGAAAACCTGCCCCGCCTGTTCAACGATTTCGAGCAGGCCGACAGCAGCATTTCGCGCAAATATGGCGGTAGCGGTCTCGGGCTGGCCATCTGCAAGAAGCTGGCGAGTCTGATGGGCGGCGATGCCGGGGCGAGCAGCCAATTGGGCCAGGGCAGCACTTTCTGGTTCACCGTCAGTCTGCCCAAGGTGGCCGATAGCGGCAGCGCCAAGCCGGAAATCGAGGAGGCCGCCTTCGAGCGCATCAAGGCCGAGTGCGTCGGCCGGCGCATCCTGGTGGTCGACGACGAGCCGATCAATGGCGAGATCGCCAAGGCCATGCTCGAAGATGCCGGCCTGGCCGTCGATGTGGCGGAAGACGGCCTCATGGCGCTCGAACTGGCCAGTCGCGGCGACTACGCCCTGATCCTGATGGACATGCAGATGCCCAACATGGACGGCCTGGAGGCCACACGGCGATTGCGCCAGCGCAGCGAAATGGCGCAGGTGCCCATTCTGGCCATGACCGCCAACGCCTTTGCCGAAGACCGGGCGCGCTGCTTGGCGGCGGGCATGAACGACTTCATCAGCAAGCCCTTCGAGCCGGACGACCTCTACGCCATGCTCTACAAGTGGCTGGGCGGGCAGGGCGAGGCGACCCGCGGGGCAGTCTGATCTCCTGCCGCCAGTCGGTTGGTGAGTTTTCTGTACGAATCGGCGTTTTCAAACATAAAATCCGCCTCCTTACGCCCCAACCCAAGTTGTAAGGAGAAAACAACAATGTCCGGACACGGTTTTCACGTTCACGGCCCGCACGATCATGAAGTCGAGCACGTCGCCCATCACGGCGGCGACAAATTCACTGCCCGCGTTGCAGTGCTGACCGCCATCCTGTCGACCGTCGGCGCCATCTTCGGTTACATGGGCGGTCATTCGCAGAACGCCGCGCTGCTTTACAAAAACGAAGCCGCCATTCAGAAGACGGCCGCCTCCAACCAGTGGAACTACTACCAGGCCAAGAGCAACAAACAGAACCTGGCCGAGCTTTCCGTCACGCTGACCACCGGTGAGGCGCAGCAGAAATTCAAGGACGCCGTCGAGCGCTACAAGCGCGAAAAGGAAGAAATCAAGGCTGAAGCCGACAAGTTGGAAGCCGAGGCCAAGGAATCCGACCACAAGAGCTCGGAAGAAATGCATGTGCATGAGCGCTGGGCGCTGGCCACCACGCTGCTGCAGATCGCCATCGCCCTCTCGGCCATCGCGCTGCTCACCCGCAAGCGCTGGCTGATCGGCGCCGTGCTGCTCGCTGCCTCGGGCGGTGTCGGCGTCGGCATCATGGGCTACCTGCACCTCTGATGTTCCGGCGGCTGTGCCGGCACCTTGCCGGCCTCCTGCTGATCGGCCTGGCTGCTGCGGCCGGGGCCGATCCGGCCTGCCGCATCGCCTACGACATCGGCTCCTCCGGCATCCGCGCCGGTACGACGCTGAGCGAGGCGACGGCGCGGGCCAATATCGATTACCTGGAGCCGCTATGGGCCGGGCGCGGGCTGGAAGAAACTGTCGCCCCCACCGTCAAGGCGCTGCGCGACTTTCCCGAAAGCAACGCGCTGCCGGCTGATTGTCCGCGTGTCGGCGGTGGCTTTTCGGCCTGGCGGCTGGCGCTGGAGAAGGATGCCGGGCAAACGGCGGCCATCCTGGCGCGCCTCCGCGCCGAAAGCGGCGTCGCGGTGCTTGTCGTGCCGCAATTGCGCGAAGGCGCCTACGGCTACCTCGGCAGCCAGAAACAACTCGGCGAGCGCCTGAACAGCACACATGTCCTCGACATCGGCGGCGGCAGCATGCAAGTAGCGGGCGAAAAGACCGCCTACGGCGCCATGCTCGGCCAGAAAGCCTGGCTGCGCCTGCTCTGCCAGGAAATCCGCAATGCCGAATCGACGCCGTGCAACCTGCAACCGCTGACCGGCGACGAACTCGAAACGGCGCGCAGCCTGATAAAGGAACAACTGGCCGGCATCGCCAGCGAGCTACCGGTCGGCCGCATGAGCCTCACCGCCGTCAGCCGCCCGGTCACGCTTGGCGTCTATCCCGCCATCGAAAAGCTGTATCCGAACGAAGCGGCGCAACGCAGCATCCCGCTGCCCGTGCTGAGCCAGAGCATCGACCGCCTTGCCCGCCTGACCCTGGGCGAAACCGTGGCCCAGACCGGCGCCCCGCACGCCCCGGCGGCCTACCTGCTATCCACCATGCTGCTCGTCGAGGGCATCATGCAGGCCACGGCCACGCCCAGCCTGGCCGTGGCCGAAGTCGACCTGACCAACATCCCCGGTCTGCTCGCCGACGACCGTGCCTTTGCCTGGGAACGCCGCTACGGCTGCTACCTAGACCGCCTGAAAGACGAAGGCCTGACGGCCTTCTACAGCGACCCGGCCACCTGCCCGTAAGCCCTCAGCGCCCCGCGCAGCCCTGCGGCTTATAGACGCGCTCGGTCGAGGCCGGGTATTTCTCGAGCTTCGCCGTCGGCCGCCGTGGCCGCGCCACCAACTCGCCGCCGCAATTCGGGCAGGTACCGTGCAGCACCGTATCGGCGCACGTCGCACAAAAAGTGCATTCAAAGGAACAGATGCGCGCCTCGGCAGACTCCGGCGGCAAATCCTTGTTGCAGCATTCGCAATTGGGGCGGAGTTGGAGCATTATTCCTTCCTCATAAAATGAAGGGTGTAAGTAGTGCGAACCATTAGCCGTTTATGTACTGGTTTTTGCCGGAAATGGGTAGTGCACCGCAGGAATGGGCGAGAAATCGTGGTCCCCAATTAATTATGAATGGAGGAAATCAGCATGAGTGCGTTTTATCTGCTGGGAATAATAGCGATATGGGGGGCGCTGACCAGCGGACTTTGGATGCTCTGGCGCCGTAATCGGGAAACTGCTGGAAGCAACGTAGGCAAGATCGACACTCTCTTTACGATTGGAGCACTTGCATGGTTTACAGCCTCCTTTTGGTATGGCGGCGGGCGGAAGCACTACTACGACGCCGAGGTAGAGCGGCTGTGTGCGATTGATGGGGGGGTCAAAGTATATGAGACCGTCAAGCTACCGGCGGACAGGTTTAATGAGTGGGGCCAGCCGAATTTCTACAATCCAACACTGAAAGAGCGTGCTCTGGGGAAAGAGTACGAATTTGTTTCAGATTTGACATACATACACAACGAAAGTCCGTCACTTCATCGTTTCAAGGTGATGGTGTTTCGTCAGGTTGATCATAAATTGCTTGGTGAGTCGATCGGATATTCGCGAGGAGGGGGGGGGCATCCCTGGCCCTTGGCAACCATCATCATTTTCTTGTCAGCAGGAGTACGGCGATATTCCGTTGTTGGTCAAAATTTTCTCTAAGGAATAGCGATACTCGGGGACAGCCCACGATTTGCTTTTTTTAGCTCGGTTATTGCCAAAAACTACTGGTGCACCGCAGCAGTCCCCTCGAAGCAGCCAAACGCGCACTCAGCAGCAATTAAAAACGGGCCATTCAGGCCCGTTCGTTTTTCTGGCGAATTTTCCTCAACCGCAAGCTGCCCGCACGATCCTTTCAGTCTTCGCTTCATCCACTTCAGCATGCGTGCCCAGGGCGGCGTTGCCGTGGGCGAGGACGGCTTGCCAGACGCGGTCGGCGGCGTCGGTATCGGTGATGCCGGCTTCGCGCAGGTGCACGGGCATGCGCAGGCTGCGGTAGAAGGTTTCGATGGCGGCGATGGTGTCTTCGGCGCTGGGGTTGGCCAGGCCGAAGACATTGCGGCCCATTTGTTCGAGCTTGGCGCGCTTGGCTTCGATCAGTTCGCGCAGCAGCCAGGGCTGGATGATGGAGAGGGTGCGGCCGTGGTCGATGTTCCACAGCGCGGTGAGTTCGACGGCGATGCGGTGGGTGATCCAGTCGGTCGGCATACCGACGCCGATGATGCCGCACAGGGCCTGGTTGGCGGCCCACATGAGGTTTTGCTGCCAGGCGGTTTCGCGGCGCTGGTCGAAGGTATCGGCCAGGGTTTTCAGCGCCTTCATGACCGCTTCGGCGTAGCCATCCTGGACCAGCGCGCCGACCGGATAGGTCAGGTATTGCTCGCAGACGTGCACGAAGGCGTCGACGAGGCCGTTTTCGAGCTGGCGGTCGGGCAGGCTGGTCATCACCTCGGGGTTGAGGATGGCGAAGCGCGGGCGGGCTGGCGGCACGTAGAAGACGCGCTTTTCCAGCGTGGCCTTGCGGGTGACGACGGCGCCGACGTTGGATTCCGAGCCGGTGGCCGGCAGGGTGAGAACGATGCCGACCGGCAGCGCGACCTTGGGAAAGTGCTTGCCGCTGACGATATCCCAGCCGTCGCCGTCATAGAGCGCGGCGCAGGCGACGTACTTGGCGCCGTCCGACACCGAGCCGCCGCCGACGCCGAGGACGAAATCGATTTTTTGCGTTTTGGCGAGGTGCACCGCAGCAGTGAGGGTTTCCAGCGTCGGATTGGGTTCGACGCCGGCGAATTCGACGATTTCACGCCCGGCCAGCGCCGCCGTTACCTTGTCGTAGACGCCGTTCTGCTTGATCGAGCCGCCGCCGTAGAGCAGCAGCACCTTGGCGTCGGCCGGCACCAGTCCGCCCAGCTTGGCGAAGCTGTTGCTGCCGAAAACGATCTGCGTCGGGTTGTGGTAGCTGAATTCGAAGAGGTAGGGCATGGAGGTGTCCTTGTGCGTGGATTCGGTACAAAACTGGCCGTGGGCGCTCATCAATTCGTCATCCCCGCGCAGGCGGGGATCCGGTGCGTTGAATTTTCTGGATTCCCGCCTGCGCGGGAATGACGCTTCGGCATAGGTTCAAGGATAGCCGGCTTGGCTTGGTGTGTCAGGCAGTACGGCAAGCGCTATTGACGATGTCGAGCGAGCGCAGGCGCAGGGTTGGGTCGTAGACATCGCAAACGAACATGAATTCGTCGGCCTGCGTGGCTTTTTGCAGATCGAGCAAACCTTCGCGCACGCGTTCCGGCCCGCCGATCACCGCTGCGCCGAGAAAATCGGCGATGGCCGAGCGTTCGTGCGGATGCAGCGCTTCGAGAAAACCGGCTTGTGGCGGCGGCAAGGGGCGGCGGTCGCCGCGCAGGATGCCGAGCACGCGCTGGAAGACGCTGGTCGCCAGGAGTTCCGCTTCGTCGTCGGTCGGCGCGGCAACTACCGGCACGCCGATGATGACGTAAGGCTGGGCGAGCTTGGCCGAAGGCTGGAACAGGCGGCGGTAGAGGTCGATGGCCTGGAGCAGCATGGCCGGCGCGAAGTGCGAGGCAAAGGCATAGGGCAGGCCGCGCTCGGCGGCGAGGCGGGCGGAGAAGAGGCTGGAGCCGAGCAGCCAGATCGGCACCTCGGTGCCCGTGCCAGGCACGGCAACGACCGCCTGGCCGGGCTGGGCCGGGCCGAGCAGGCGCTGCAATTCGGCCACTTCGCGCGGGAAGTCGGCCTCGGTTTCAATGCGGTCTCGACGCAGGGCGCGCATGGTGGTGGCGTCGGTGCCCGGCGCGCGGCCAAGGCCGAGGTCGATGCGGCCCGGATACAACTCGGCCAGCGTGCCGAAGGCCTCGGCCACGACCAGCGGCGCGTGGTTGGGCAGCATGATGCCGCCGGAGCCGACGCGGATGCGCTCGGTGCCGCCAGCGATGTGGCCGACCAGCACGGCGGTGGCGGAGCTGGCGATGCCCGGCATGTTGTGGTGCTCGGCCAGCCAGTAGCGCTCGAAACTGAGTTTTTCGACATGGCGGGCGGTGGCTAGCGAAATGGCCAGGGCATCGGCCACGCTGCCGCCTTCGCGCACGGCAACGAGGTCGAGCATGGAGAGCTTGAGGCGATTGAGTGGATTCATGCGGCCTCCGAAAGGGTCTTGGCGGGCACCGGGTTCTTCTTGCTGGCCGCCCAGCTCAACAGCGAGAGCAGGGCGAGCCCGCCGCCGATGAGCAGGATGCCGGCGATTTCGGTGGTTTTGAACTCTTCACCGAAAGTCAGGCGCGACGACAGGATGGCGACGACCGGCGTGCCGAGCACGGACAGGCTGGCTTCCCAGGCCGGCACGCGGTCGAGGATGTAGATCCACAGCCACCAGCACATGGCGGTGCTGGCGATGGACATGAAGGCGAGGATGCCCATGTAGGGCAGCGACCATTCGGTGGCGTGTTCCGGTACGACGAAGCTCAGGCCGACCAGCGGCACGGCGCCGAGGATCATCTGCCAGGCGGTCAGCGTCAGCAGGTCGACCGGCGTGGTCGAGCGCAGGCGCTTGATCAGGATGGTGCCGCTGGCCCAGCACAGCGCGGCCATGACGCCGAGGAACTTGCTGAACAGGCTGGCGTGCATGTCCCACGGTTCGATGATCATCAGCAGGCCGGTCAGTGTGCTGGCGGCGGCCAGCCATTGCTTGCCGCGGATGCGCTCGCCAAGCAGCGGCCAGGCGAGCAGCAGGGTCCAGATCGGCATGGTGAAGATGAGGACGGCCGTCTTGCCGGGGCCGCCTTCGACCAGTGCCCAAGTCTGGAAGATCATGAAGCCGGCGACCTGGGTCAGGCCGATGGCCAGCGTCTGGCCGGGCGCCACCAGCTTGAGCGGTTTGCCCATCAGCTTGAGGGCGATGAGCAGCGCCAACGCGCCGCCGACGCAGCGCTCGGCCGCGAAGGCAAAGGGCGGGGCGTAGTGCAGGCCCTGCTTGGCCAGCACCCAGGTGTAGCCCCAGGTCAGCGATAGCACGGCGAGGGCAATGGCCGGCAGCCAGCGGCGGGTGTTGTTCATGGCGTTCTCTGTTTGGCCACGACCTTGTTCAAGGCCGTGGTTTGGGGGTGTTATTTTTACTTTGGCGGATGGGGTGGGCGGAAATGGGTTTGACCGAGGCTGCAAACCCCTCCCAGCCTCCCCTTGTCAGGGGAGGAGCCGGCCAACGGTGATTTGACCGACTCCCTCCCCTGTGAAGGGGAGGGCTGGGGAGGGGTTTGACGGCCTTGGAAAATCACCAACAACCGCTCAAGCCAACGTCGGATAGTCCGTGTAGCCCTCGGCGCCGCCGCCGTACAGCTTGTCGGCGCGCAGTTCGTTGAGCGCGGCGCCTTCCTTTAGGCGACGGACGAGGTCCGGGGTGCTGATGAAGGGGCGGCCGAAGGCGATCAGGTCGGCCTGGCCGCTGGCCACGGTCTGCATGGCCAGGTCGCGGTCGTAGCCGTTATTGACCATCCACGGGCCCTTGAAGGCGCGGTGCAAGGCGGCGTAGTCGAAGACCGGGGCATCCGGTGTGCGGGTGCCGCCGGTTTCACCTTCGATCACGTGCAGGTAGGCCAGGCCGAACGGCGCCAGCTGCTCGACGACATAGCCGTAGAGCGCCTGCGGATTGCTGTCGCGCGGGGCGGTGAAGGTGGTCATCGGGCTGAGGCGGATGCCGGTGCGGCCGGCGCCGATTTCGCCGGTGATGGCGCGGACGACGTCGAGCAACAGGCGGGCGCGGTTCTCGATGCTGCCGCCGTAGGGGCCGTTGCGATCATTGACGCTGTCGCGCAGGAATTGCTCGATCAGGTAGGTGTTGGCGGCGTGGATTTCGACGCCGTCGAAGCCGGCCTCGATGGCATTGCGCGCGGCGCGGCGGTAATCCTCGATCAGGCCGGGGATTTCGTCATCGCGCAGGGCGCGCGGCTTGGAGACCGGGATGAAGCCTTCCTTGGTGAAGGTGGCGGCTTCGGCAACGCGATCGGTCGAAGAGACCGGCGCAGCGCCATCGGGCAGCAGCGAGGTGTGCGAAATGCGGCCGACGTGCCAGAGCTGCAGCACGATCTTGCCGCCTTCAGCATGGACGGCGGCGGTGACGGCCTTCCAGGCTTCGACCTGCTCGGCCGACCAGATACCCGGGGTGTCGAGGTAGCCCTGGGCCATCGGGCTGATCGGGCTGGCTTCGGCGATGATCAGGCCGGCCGTGGCGCGCTGGCGGTAGTACTCGACGGTCAGCGGGCCGGGCTTGTTGCCTTCGATGGCGCGGTTGCGCGTCAGCGGGGCCATCACGATGCGGTTGGAGAGGGCAATGTCGCCAATCTTGATCGGGTCGAACAGGGTGCTCATGGTTGTTCCTTTATGGTTATTTGCGAGAGATTAGACCGGTCGTCTATTAAATGGCGTTAAAAATTGGCCGCGGGAGGGCGGCCGGTTTGAAATTCAGCGGGTCAGCAGCTTTTGCGTGAATTGCATGGCGTTGTTCAGCGCGTCGGAATTGCGGTGCAGCTTGCTAAGCAGGCTGGCGCCCAGCCACATCTGGTAAAGCGTTTGCGCGGTGGCCGCCGGCTCGAGCGCCGGAATGGAGCCATCGCTGACGCCGGCTTCGATCAGCCGGGCGATGCGCTGGACGATCTGGTCTGTGCCGTCGCGCAGCGTGACGCGCATGGCGTCCGACAGATCGGCGACTTCGCCGGCCAGTTTGACGACCATGCATTTCTGCTCGCAACAGGTATCGAGCTGCTTGTCGACCCAGCGCTGCCAGTAGCGCATCAGGCGTTCATGGGCGGAAGCTGCTTCGGCGGCGAACAGGGCGTCTAGATCGGCCAGGTAGCGATCAAAGTAATCCTGCAACAGGGCCTGGCCGTATTGCTCCTTGGATTCGAAGTAGTGATAGAACGACCCCTTCGGCACACCGGCCGAAGTCAGGATTTCGTTCAGCCCGACGCTCGCGAAACCCTTGCCGACGATGATGCGTTGGCCGGTTTCGAGAATGTGCTGGCGGGTGTTGTCGTGACGTGCGTTCATGGGAAGCGACTATGCCATCAATTAGACCAGTCGTCTAGTGCATTTTTTTGGTTAAAAAAAACCGCTCGGAAGATCCGGGCGGCTTTGATTTTTGGCTATTTTTGCCGGTGCACCGCAGTCATAGAAATAAGCGGTGAAACCTGAGGCCTGGTGGTCAGGCGCGCTTGGCTTCGATCAGCGCGGCCAGTGTGGCGACCGAGCGCAGGTGGGCGCGGGCGGCTTCGTCGTTGGCTTCGAGCACGACGCCGTATTGCTTTTTCAGGGCCAGCACCAGTTCCAGTGCGTCGATCGAGTCGAGGCCGAGGCCGTCTTCGGCGAAGAGCAGGGTGTCGTCGCCGATATCGGCGGGGCTCATGTCCTCCAGATTCATCGTTTCGATGATGAAGGCCTTCAGTTCCTGATGCAGTGCGCTCATGATTTTTGTGCTTGGTTTCCCTCGGGGCGGAATTATACGGGCTGTTGTCAGCCTCGGATGCACCGAAAACGGGCACTTTTTCGCGAAATAGCTGACAAATTCAGTCGAGTATTTTAGAATCGCCCTTTAATCTTTGTGGAGATCAGGCCTCATGTTCCGGCACCTGCGAGAGGATATTCGCGCGGTTTTCGACCGCGATCCCGCCGCCCGCTCGTTCTGGGAAGTCCTGACCTGTTATCCGGGCATCCACGCCCTGATCATGCACCGCATCGCCCACTGGCTGTGGGGCCATCGCCTGCGCTGGCTGGCGCGCTTCACGGCGCATATCTCGCGCATGCTGACCGGCATTGAGATTCATCCGGGCGCCACTATCGGCCGCCGTTTCTTCATCGACCACGGCATGGGCGTGGTGATCGGCGAGACCGCCGAGATTCACGACGACGTGACGCTCTACCACGGCGTGACCTTGGGCGGCACTTCCTGGAACAAGGGCAAGCGCCATCCGACGCTGGAAAACGGTGTGGTGATCGGCGCCGGCGCCAAGGTGCTTGGGCCCATCGTCATCGCCGCTGGGGCCAAAGTCGGCTCCAATGCGGTCGTCACCAAGCCCTTGCCGGCCGGCGCGACCGCCGTCGGCAATCCGGCGCGCATCATCGATCAGCAGAGCCGCGAGCGCGAAGCGCAGGCGGAGAAGATGGGCTTCTCGGCCTATGCCGTGGCGCGCGATCAGGACGATCCGCTGGCCAAGGCCATCCACGGCCTGCTCGACCACGCGGCGGAAACCGACCGCCGCCTGGCCATGCTGCTGAAGGAACTGGAAGCGCAGGGCGTTAAGTGCGACCAGGAAGTGCAGCCGGCCGATGCCTTCGATCCGCAATACCTGAGCAAAATAGTTGACTAATTTTCTCTGGTTTCTATATAGTTGACCATAACGCTAGGTTATTAACGGGAGATCGAGATGCGTTTGACCACCAAAGGACGTTTCGCTGTGACGGCGATGATGGATTTGGCGCTGCGTGGCGAGGAAGGTCCGATTGCGCTGGCCAGCATCGCCGAGCGGCAGAGCATTTCTCTGTCTTACCTTGAGCAGTTGTTCGGCAAGCTGCGCCGCCACAAGCTGGTGGAAAGCGTGCGCGGCCCGGGCGGCGGCTATTGCATCGCCAAGCCGCTGGAGAAGTTGTCGGTGGCCGACATCATCCGCGCCGTCGATGAGCAGCTCGATGCCACCCAGTGCGGCGGCGAGGAAAATTGCCACGAAGCACATCGCTGCATGACGCACGACCTGTGGTCGACGCTGAATTCCAAGATGTTCGAGTATCTGGCCTCGGTCAGCATGGCCGATCTGGTCGGCCGCGAAAAGCAGAAGGCCGCGGCGCGTGGCGAAACCGTGCTGGCCGACAAGCGCCCGCTCGGCCCGCATCCGCGTCGTGCAACCCGCGAGAAGGCGGCAGCGCTCGCCTGATCATCATGTTCCAGCCGGCCTACCTCGACCATAACGCCACGACGCCGCTCGATCCGGCGGTGCTGGCGGCCATGTTGCCCTGGCTCGAAGGCCAGTGCGGCAATGCGTCGAGCCGTCACGAATACGGCCGCCGTTCGCGGCTGGCCATCGACGAGGCGCGTCAGCGTGTCGCGGCGGCGGTCAATGCGCATCCGACCGAGGTGGTGTTCACCAGCGGCGGCAGCGAATCGAACAACCTGTTCCTGAAAGGCGCGGCCGCCTGCCTAAAACCCGGCCTGCTTGCCGTCAGCGCCATCGAACATCCATGCGTGATCAAGCCGGCGGCGCAACTGGCCCGTTTGGGCTGGGAAGTGTGGCATGCTGCGGTGGACGAGGCCGGAAGGGTAAAAACCGAAGACTACGCCGAGCTGTTGCTGGGCAAGCCGAAGCTGATTTCCATCATGCTGGCCAATAACGAAACCGGCGTGATCCAGGATGTTACGGCGCTGGCCTCGGCCGCCAAAGGCAGCGGCGCCTGGTTCCATACCGATGCCGTGCAGGCGCTCGGCAAGCTGGCGCTCGATTTTCGTGCGTTGAATGCAAGCGGCGTGCATGCCATGACGCTCTCGGCGCACAAGGCTTATGGGCCGAAGGGCGCGGCGGCACTGGTGCTCGACAAGCGTGTGGAATTGCAGCCGCTGATCGCTGGCGGCGGCCACGAGCGCGGCCTGCGTTCGGGGACCGAAAACGTGCCGGCCATCGTCGGTTTCGGCGTTGCTGCGGAACTTGCGGCGCAACGCGTTGCCGAAGTGCCCGCACGCCTGCTGCGATTGCGTGAGCGTCTGGAGCGCGGTCTGGTGGCCTTGGGCGCGACGATCTTCGGCGGAGAGGCTGAACGTCTGCCGAACACCAGCTACTTCGCCGTCAAGGATATCGACGGCGAAACCCTGGTCGGCAAGCTGGATCGCGAAGGTTTTGCCGTCGCCAGTGGCGCGGCCTGTTCCAGCGCCAACCCGGAACCGTCGCATGTGTTGCAGGCGATGGGCGTGGCGCCCGAAATCGGCCGCGGCGCAGTGCGTGTCAGCCTTGGTGCCGCCAACAGCGAAGCCGAGATCGATCAATTCATCAATGCCTTGCAGGTGACCGTCGGACGCCTGCAGGGACTGACGGCGGTTGCCGTCTGAACAACCCGACAGAGCGAGAATAGACGATGAAACTCCCCATCTATCTGGATTACTCGGCCACGACCCCGGTGGACCCGCGCGTTGCGGAAAAAATGATTCCCTACCTGTGCGAGAAGTTCGGCAACCCGGCTTCGCGCTCCCACAGCTTCGGCTGGGAGGCGGAAGCGGCGGTCGAGGAAGCGCGCGAGCAGGTGGCGGCGCTGGTCAATGCCGATCCGAAGGAAATCGTCTGGACTTCGGGCGCGACCGAGTCCAACAACCTCGCCATCAAGGGTGCGGCCAATTTCTACGCCGGCACCAAGGGCAAGCACATCATCACGGTGAAGACCGAGCACAAGGCCGTGCTCGATACTGTGCGAGAAATGGAGCGCCAGGGTTTCGAGGCCACCTACCTCGACGTGCAGGAAAACGGCCTGATCGACCTCGAAGCCTTCAAGGCGGCGATTCGTCCGGATACCGTGCTGGCCTCGGTGATGTTCGTCAATAACGAAATCGGCGTCATCCAGCCGATCGAGCAACTGGGCGAAATTTGCCGCGAGAAGGGCGTCATTTTTCACGTCGATGCGGCGCAGGCGACCGGTAAGGTCGAGATCGACCTGGCCAAGCTGAAGGTCGACCTGATGAGCTTCTCGGCTCACAAAACCTACGGTCCGAAGGGCATCGGTGCGCTGTACGTGCGTCGCAAGCCGCGTATCCGTCTGGAAGCACAGATGCACGGCGGTGGCCACGAGCGCGGTTTCCGCTCCGGCACGCTGGCCACGCACCAGATCGTCGGCATGGGCGAAGCCTTCCGTCTGGCCAAGGAAGAAATGGTTCAGGAGAACGCCCATATCATGGCGCTGCGCGACCGTCTGCTCAACGGCCTGAAGGACATGCAGGCAACCTATGTGAACGGCGACATGGAGCACCGCGTTGCCCATAACCTGAACATCAGCTTCGCCTACGTCGAAGGCGAGTCGATGATCATGGCGATCAAGGATCTGGCGGTGTCTTCCGGTTCGGCCTGCACCTCGGCCAGCCTGGAGCCTTCCTACGTGTTGCGTGCGCTGGGTCGCGACGATGAGCTGGCTCACAGCTCCATTCGTTTCTCCATCGGCCGCTTCACGACAGAAGAAGAAATCGATCATGCAATCAATGTGTTGAAGTCGAAAGTTGGCAAACTACGTGAAATGTCGCCGCTGTGGGAAATGGTCCAGGAGGGTGTCGACCTGAGCACCGTCCAGTGGGCGGCACACTGATTGCATAAGAAGACGAAATATCCCAGGAATTAACGGAGAAATAACATGAGCTATAGCGTAAAAGTCATTGATCACTATGAGAATCCTCGCAATGTCGGCTCCTTCGACAAGGAAGATTCCGGGGTCGGTACCGGCATGGTCGGCGCACCAGCTTGTGGCGACGTGATGAAGTTGCAGATCAAGGTGAACAAGGAAGGCGTCATCGAGGACGCCAAGTTCAAGACCTACGGTTGCGGCTCGGCCATTGCCTCATCGTCGCTGGTGACCGAATGGGTCAAGGGCAAGACCGTCGATCAGGCGCTGGAGATCAAAAATACCGAGATCGCCGAAGAATTGGCGCTGCCCCCGGTTAAAATTCACTGCTCGATCCTGGCCGAGGACGCCATCAAGGCGGCTGTGGCCGATTACAAGAAAAAGCACGGAGAATAAGCATGGCCATCACCTTGAGCGATACGGCGGCTAAGCACGTCACCAATTTCCTGACCAAGCGCGGTAAGGGCATCGGTCTGCGTCTCGGGGTGCGGACCAGCGGCTGTTCCGGCATGGCCTACAAGCTGGAGTTCGTCGATGAAACGGCTGAAGACGACATCGTTTTCGAAAGCAATGGCGTCAAGGTCTTCGTCGATCCGAAGAGCCTGCCTTACCTGGACGGGATGGAACTGGACTTCGCCCGCGAAGGCCTGAACGAAGGGTTCAAATTCAACAACCCGAACGTCAAGGATCAGTGCGGCTGCGGCGAATCCTTCAACGTGTAGCAGGCGGCTCGGCGGGGTGGCGTTAAACCCCGCTTGCCGTACTATTCGTACTGTCTGCGCGGGGTTTGCCTTGCCCCGCCTTCGCTTTGAAGTAGTCGCATCCTGAACCGTCCGGTTTGTGCGTTTGTGAGGTTTGAGGTGGATCTAAGCACTGATTTCTTTTCCCTGTTCGAACTGCCGAAGATTTTCCGCCTGAACCTGTCCGAGCTGGATTCGCGCTATCGCGATGTGCAGGCGCAGGTGCATCCGGATCGTTTCGCCCATGCCTCCGAAGCCGAGCGGCGGATGTCGATGCAGTGGGCGACACGGGCGAACGAGGCTTACCAGACCTTGAAGAAGCCGCTGGAGCGGGCCAAGTATCTGTTGCATCTGGCCGGGCACGACCTGCAGGCCGAGAACAACACCGCCATGCCGGCCGAGTTCCTGATGGAACAGATGGAATGGCGCGAGGCAGTCATGGAAGCCCGTGGCGGCGGCGATCATCACGAACTGGAGCGCCTGCATAACCGACTGCGCAGCGACATGGCCGGGCGCTTCGACGAGCTGGCTGCCTTGCTCGACGAAAAACAGGATTACGCGGCGGCGACCGATCTGGTGCGCCGCCTGATGTTCCTCGACAAACTTTTGTACGAAATCGACGACGCACTGGCGTCGCTGGAAGAATAACAATGGCTCTGTTTCAAATCGCCGAACCTGGCGAATCCGCAGCACCCCACGAACACAAGCTGGCCATCGGCATCGACCTCGGCACGACCAACTCGCTGGTCGCCACGGTGCGCAGTGGCCTGGCCGTCTGCCTGAACGACGAACAGGGCCGCCCGCTGCTGCCTTCCGTCGTGCGCTACCACGCCGACGGCAGCACCGAAGTCGGCTACGACGCGCAGAAGAATCAGGCGGTCGATCCCAAGAACACCATCGTCTCGGTCAAGCGCTTCATGGGCCGCGGCACCAAGGACATCGCCCACGTCGAGTCCATGCCTTACGACTTCATCGAAGCGCCGGGCATGGTCAAGCTGAAGACGCACGCCGGCATCAAGAGCCCGGTCGAAGTCTCGGCTGAAATCCTCAAGTCGCTGAAGCTGCGCGCTGAAGCCGCGCTGGGCGGCGATCTGGTTGGCGCGGTGATCACCGTCCCGGCATATTTCGACGATGCACAGCGTCAGGCCACCAAGGACGCCGCCCGTCTGGCCGGCCTCAACGTGCTGCGCCTGCTCAACGAACCGACGGCTGCAGCCATCGCCTACGGACTCGATAATGCCGCCGAGGGCGTCTATGCGGTGTATGACCTGGGCGGCGGCACCTTCGATATTTCCATCCTCAAGCTGACCAAGGGCGTCTTCGAGGTCATGGCCACCGGCGGCGATTCGGCGCTGGGCGGCGACGATTTCGATCATCGCGTTTACTGCTGGGTCATCGAGCAGGCCAAATTGCAGCCGCTCTCGCCGGAAGATGCGCGTCGCCTGATGATGCGCTGCCGCGAAGCCAAGGAATTCCTCAGCAAGAATCCGGAAGCCCCCATCGTGTTGCGCTTGGCCACGGGTGAAATCATCGACGTCAAACTCGATGTCGCCACCTTTACCAATATCACGCAGACGCTGATATCCAAGACCCTGCAACCGGTCAAGAAGGCCTTGCGCGATGCCGGCCTGCGCGCCGATGACGTCAAGGGCGTGGTCATGGTTGGCGGCGCAACGCGTATGCCGCAGGTGCAGAAAGCGGTGGGCGATTTCTTCCGCCAGGAGCCGCTGACCAACCTCGATCCGGACAAGGTCGTCGCGCTTGGCGCAGCGACGCAAGCCAACCTGCTGGCCGGCAACAAGACGGGCAAGGACGACTGGCTGCTGCTCGACGTCATTCCGCTGTCGCTCGGCCTGGAAACCATGGGCGGCCTGACCGAGAAAGTCATTCCGCGCAATTCGACCATTCCGACCGCCCGCGCCCAGGAGTTCACCACCTACAAGGACGGCCAGACCGCGATGGCCATCCACGTCGTGCAGGGCGAGCGCGAACTGGTCAGCGACTGCCGTTCGCTGGCGCGCTTCGAGCTGCGCGGCATTCCACCGATGGTGGCCGGCGCGGCGCGTATTCGCGTGACCTTCCAGGTCGATGCCGACGGCCTGCTGTCGGTCACGGCGCGCGAGCAGACGACCGGCGTCGAGTCGAGCATCACCGTCAAGCCGTCCTACGGCCTGTCCGACGACGAAATCGCCGGCATGCTCAAGGATTCGATGGAGCACGCCAAGGACGACGCCATGGCGCGCGCCCTCAAGGAAGCCCAGGTCGAAGCCGACCGCATGATTGAGGCGACCGAAGCCGCGCTGGCCGAGGATTCGCATCTGCTGAGCGCCGCCGAGATCGAGAAGATTCGCAACGCCATCGCCAAGCTGCGCGAAACCGCAGCGGGCGATAACCGCCGCCTGATCAACATCGCGATGGACGACCTTGGGTACGAAACCCAGGCCTTTGCCCATCGCCGCATGGATCAGAGCATCAAAAAAGTCCTGTCCGGCCGCAAGGTCGATGACATCAAGATGGGCGAAGAAGAAGGAGAGGGCGCATGACCCAGATCATCGTATTGCCGCACGTGGAACTCTGCCCGGACGGCGCCGTGATCGAAGCCAAGGAAGGCACGTCGATCTGCGAAAACCTGCTGGAAAACAATATCGAGCTGGAGCACGCCTGCGAGATGTCGTGCGCCTGCACCACCTGCCACGTCATCGTGCGCGAGGGCTTCAACTCGCTGGAGCCGGCCGAAGACCTCGAAGAAGACAT
Organism: Azonexus sp.; assembly: GCA_041904995.1. Lineage (GTDB taxonomy): Bacteria > Pseudomonadota > Gammaproteobacteria > Burkholderiales > Rhodocyclaceae > Azonexus. Next base: position 335,523 of record JAYRMB010000001.1, on the reverse strand, counting down.
GCTGGACAAGGCCTGGGGCCTGGAACCGAATTCCCGCCTGGGCTGCCAGGCCATTGTCAAATCGACGCCGCTGGTGGTCGAGATTCCGAAATACAGCATCAATATGGCGAAGGAGGGACATCGCAAATGAAATGGACCGACATCAACGATATCGCCATCGAGCTGAGCGAGGCCCATCCCGACAAGGATCCGCTGAAGATCAATTTCGTCGATCTGCGTGACTGGGTCATGGCGCTGCCCGGTTTCAACGACGACCCCAAGCATTGCGGCGAAAAGATCCTCGAAGCCATCCAGCAAGCCTGGATCGACGAGGTCGAGTAAGCCATGAAAACCCGTGACTTCCCCGGACGCGGCAGCCAGCTGAACGTTCTGGGTGGTCCGTTGCTCACCTGTAGCGACGATCCGGTCACGGGTTTCTTCCGCGATGGCTGCTGCAATACCTCGGAAGACGATTTCGGCAGCCACACCATCTGCGTCGTCCTGACGGCAGATTTCCTGCAGTTTTCCAAGGCGCGGGGCAACGATCTATCGACGCCGCGCCCCGAGTTCAACTTCCCCGGCCTGCAACCCGGCCAGCGCTGGTGCCTATGCGCCGCCCGCTGGCTCGAAGCCCACCAGGCCGGCAAGGCGCCGCGCGTGTCACTCAATTCGACCAATCAAGCGGCGTTGGAAATTGTGCCGCTGGAGTTGTTGAAGCTCCACGCGGTCGATTTGCACTAAATTCAGCGAAACCTGGTTTTTGCCCTTTTCTGGCAGTGCACCGCAGCAGTCACCTCTAAACGCTATTTCGCCTCGGCCGTTTCGCCGTCGAGGTTTTCTTCCTTGGTGAAACGATCGAGATAGACGTACACCACCGGCGTCAGGTACAGCGTCAGCAGCTGCGACAGCATCAGGCCGCCGACGACCGCCAGGCCGAGCGGCTGGCGGGTTTCGGCGCCGGCGCCGATGCCCAGGGCGATGGGCAGGGTGCCGACGAGGGCGGCCATGGTGGTCATCATGATCGGCCGGAAGCGGATCAGGCAGGCCTGGAAGATGGCTTCGCCGGCCGCCATCGCATCCTTGCGCTGCCGCTCCAGCGCGAAGTCGATCATCATGATGGCGTTCTTCTTGACGATGCCGATCAGCATGATGACGCCGACGAAGGCGTAGAGGCTGAGATCGACCTTGAAGATGAGCAGCGTGATCAGCGCGCCGAGACCGGCCGAGGGCAGGCCGGAGAGGATGGTCAGCGGGTGAATGAAGCTCTCGTACAGCACGCCGAGCACCAGATAGACGACCAGCACGGCGACCAGCAGCAGCACGCCGAGGCCCTGCAGCGAGGCCTGGAAGGCCTGTGCTGTGCCTTGCAGGCTGGTGTTGAGCGACACCGGTACGCGCACTTCCTGCTCCAGTGCCTTGATCTGGTCGACGGCCTGGCCGAGCGAGACGCCGGGCAGCAGGTTGAAGGAGATGGTGACCGAGGGCAGCTGGCCCTGGTGGTTGACCGTCAGCGCCTGCGTCTTGCGGCTGAAGCGGGCCACGGTGTCGAGCGGCACCAGCTTGCCGCCGCTGCCGCGCACGTAGAGGCGGGAGAGGGCGGACGGGTCGGCCTGGAATTCCGGTGTCACTTCAAGAATTACCTGATACTGCGCCGTCGCGCCGTAGATGGTCGACACCTGGCGGGCGCTGAAGGCGCTCTGTAGCGCATCTTCGACCTGGCCGTAGGTCAGGCCGAGCGAAGCCAGCTTGTCGCGGTCGATGTCGAGCGAAACGACCGGGCTCAGGTTGTTCAGGTTGTTGGTGACATCGACGAAGCCTGGCAGCTGGCGAATTTTCTGGGTCAGCGTGCCGGTCCATTCGTAGAGTTCGTTGAGGTCGGTGTCCTGCAGCGTGTATTGGTATTGCGCGGCGGTGATCTGGCCGCCGATGCGGATCACCGGCGGGTTCTGCATATAGACCTTGATGCCGGGAATGGCGGCGAGCTTCGGGCGCAGGCGCTGGATGATCTGGTCCGGCGTCGATTTGCGCTCGTCGTGCGGCTTGAGCACCATGAAGATGGTGCCGGTGTTGGCCGTCGGGCGGATGCCGCCGGCGCCAACCGCCGACATGAAGGAGCGGATGTCCGGGTCCTGCGCGACGATCTCGGCAGCGGCACGTTGGTGCTGCATCATCGAAGCGAAGGAAACGTCCTGCGCGCCTTCGGTGAAGGCGATGATCTGGCCCGAATCGCCGCTCGGGATGAAATCCTTGGGCACGACGGTGAACAGGTAGCCGGTAACGAACAAGGTGGCGAAAAAGCTGGCCAGCACGATGCGTGGGTGATTGACCGCGATGCGCAGGGTCTTCTCGTAGGTGCCGAGCAGGGCGTCGAAGAAGCGTTCGAAGGCCTGGAAGACGCGCCCGTGCGATTCGGCCTCGACGTGTTTGACGTAGCGGCTGCACAGCATCGGCGTCAGCGTTAGCGAAACGACGCCGGAAACGACGATGGCGGCGCAGATGGTGATGGCGAATTCGTGCAGCAGGCGGCCGACGATGCCCTGCATGAAGAGTACCGGGATGAACACGGCAATCAGCGAAATGGTCATCGAGATGATGGTGAAGCCGATTTCCTTGGCGCCCTTGATCGCGGCCTGGAAGGGCGCTTCGCCATCCTCGACGTGACGCACGATGTTTTCCAGCATGACGATGGCGTCATCGACGACGAAGCCGACCGAGAGCGTCAGCGCCAGCAGCGACAGGTTGTCCAGGCTGTAGCCCATGACCGACATCAGCGCGAAGGTGCCGACCACCGAAATCGGCAGCGCCAGGCTGGGAATCACCGTCGCCGACAGATTGCGCAGGAAGAGCAGGATGACCAGGATAACCAGCACGGCCGACAGCACCAGCGTGAATTGCACGTCGCCAATGGCCTCGCGGATCGAGTTGCTGCGGTCGAACAGGATGGTCATGTCGATGGCCGCCGGCAGCTTGGCCTTGAAGCCGGGGATCACGCGCTTGATGGCATCCACCGTCTCGATGGTGTTGGCGCCGGGCTGGCGCTGGATTGCCAGCACAATGGCGCGCTTGTCCACGTTCCAGCTGGCGATGCGCAGGTTTTCCACGCTGTCGATCGGTGTCGCCACGTCTTCCAGGCGCACCGGCGCGCCGTTCTTCCAGCTGACGATCAGCGGGCGATAGGCGGCGGCGTTGGTCAGCTGGCCGTTGTCCTTGATGGCGAAGGTCTGCGTGCTGCCGTCGAGCTGGCCAATGGGTTGATTGACGTTGTTCTGGGCGAGCGCCGCCTGCAATTCGTCGATGCCCATGCCACGCGCCGCGAGCTGGTCCGGGTTGGCCTGCACGCGCACGGCGTATTTCTGCGAGCCGTAGATCTGCACCTGGGCGACGCCGGGGATGGTGGACAGGCGCTGAGCCAGCTGGGTTTCGGCGTATTCATTGACCAGCGACATCGGCAGCGAAGCCGACGACATGGCGATATAGAAGATCGGCGAGTCGGCCGGGTTCACCTTGCGGAACGAAGGCGGCGTCGGCATGCTCGGCGGCAGCTTGCGCTGGGCGGCGGAGATGGCCGCCTGCACGTCCTGCGCGGCGGCGTCGATGTCACGGTCGAGCGAGAACTGCAGCGTGATGTTGGTCGAGCCCTGGGCGCTGGTCGAGGTCATCGAATCCAGGCCGGCAATGGTCGAGAACTGGCCTTCCAGCGGCGTGGCGACAGCGGCCGCCATGGTTTCCGGCGAGGCACCGGGCAGGTTGGCGGTGACCGAGATGGTCGGGAAATCGACCGCCGGCAGTTCGGAAACCGGCAGCGAGCGATAGCCGATGATGCCGAAGATGAGGAACGCTGCCATCAGCAGCGTGGTCATCACCGGACGGCGGATACAGAGTTCCGGCAGCGTCATTGTCGGGGCCCGATCAGGGTTTGGCCGGGGCGGCGGGAGCAGCCTGAGCGGCCGGTGTCTTGGCCGCTTCCCCCTTGGCCTGCGGCGTCTTGACGACCACCGTGGCGCCCTGGGTCAGGCGCAGCTGGCCGTCGGTGACCACCGTCTCGTCGGCGGCAACGCCGCTGGCAATGGCGGCCATGCCGCGGTGCACAGTCTGTACGGCGATTTTTCGCAGCTCGGCGGTGTTGTCGGCTTTGACCACGTAGAGGAAGTTGCCGTCGGCCCCTTGCTGCACGGCTTCGGCCGGGACCAGCACGCTGCTGCTCAGTTTTTCGAGCGTCATCGACACATTGAGGAACTGTCCGGCGGTCAGCTTATCGCCCTTGTTGTCGAGCAGCGCCTTCATCTGGATGGTGCCGGTGGCGGCATCGACGGCGTTGTCGATGAAGCGGACCTTGCCCTCGAATTCCTGTTCCTTGTTGCCGGGAATGCGCACGCTGACCGGCATCGTGCCGTCGGCCATCGATTGGCGCAGGCGGCTCAGGTGCTTTTCCGGCACGGCGAAGGTCACGTAGAGCGGCTGGATGCGATTGACCACGGCCAGCACCGTGTCGTTGATCTTGACCGCCGAGCCGGGGAAGACGAGGCGGGCGCCGACGACGCCGGAGAAGGGCGCGCGGATGGTGGCGTAGGAAAGTTGCAGGCGGGCCAGTTCGACCGCTGCCTGGTCGGCCTTCACCGTAGCCGCCGCGGCAGCCTCGGCGGTGCGGAACTCGTTGATCTTTTCTTCGGAAACGAAGCCGCGTTCCTTCAGCGAGATATAGCGCTGCACGTCGGCATGGCTCTTGGCCTGCTGCGCCTCGTCGCGCTTCAGGTTGGCTTCGGCCTGGGCCAGTTTGGCGTTGAAGTCGTTCGGATCGAGGCGGATCAGCACGTCGCCCTGCTTGACGTGCTGGCCCTCGGTGAAGGCGACGCTCTGCACCTGGCCATCGACGCGGGATTTCAGGCTGACGCTTTCGTAGGCCTCGGCGCGGCCGACCACTTCGAGCAGGACGGGAATGTCGCCGGTCACTGCCTTGGCGGCAATCACCGGCACCGGCGGCGGGGCCTTCTTGACCTGCGGCGAATCGCCACGCGAGCCGGACCAGTACCAGTAGCCGCCGATAACGAGGGCAATTGCCACGCAGCCGAAAATCAGTGTCTTCTTGCGTCCATTCATGTCGCAGCGCCCTTGCCGGTCGTTGGGTGAGAGGTCAGTCGAGAATGTTCAGCAGCGCATCGAGGCCGCCGAAGTTGATGGCGATGTCGGCCTTGGCGCGGGTCGCCGGTTTGGCGTGGAAGGCCACCGACAAGCCGGCTTCGGCCATCATCATCAGGTCGTTGGCGCCGTCACCGCAGGCGATCACCTGATCCTTGCGCAGGCCGAGCTCGTCGCGCAGGCGGGCCAGATGGTGGGCCTTGGCTGCGGCATCGACGATGTCGCCGAGCACCTTGCCGGTCAGCTTGCCACCGGAGATTTCCAGTTCGTTCGAGGTGGCGAAGTCGAAGCCCAGCTCGATGCGCAGGCGCTCGGTGAAATAGGTGAAGCCACCGGACAGGATGGCGGTGCGCAGGCCGGCGTTCTGGGCCGCTTCGAGCAGTTCGCGGGCGCCGTGCGAGAGCAGCAGGCGTTCGCCATAGACGCGGGCCAGCACGCGGGCATCCAGCCCGGCCATCAGCGCCAGGCGGCGGCGCAGGCTTTCTCGGTAATCAATCTCGCCGCGCATGGCCGCTTCGGTCACTTCCGAAACCTCGGCCTTCTTGCCGGCGAAGTCGGCCAGCTCGTCGATGCACTCGATGGTGATCAGCGTCGAATCCATGTCGAAACAGATCAGGCCGTAGTCGGAGAGATTCTTGCCGGTCTCGACAAAGGCCCAGTCCAGCTTCTCGGCTTCGATCAGCGGGATCAGCGCATCGAACTCCGCCGTGCGCGTCGCCCCGATGAAGCGGACGACCTGCGGCGGGCGGGGTTCTGCGGTGGACGCGCCGGTGGCGGCCAAAATCTTTTCGAGCAGGAAAGTGGGCAGGGCGCCGCCCTGGATGACGAGGTTCATGTCGGTTCAGCTTCCGTCGGCCCGCTGCCGAATGGCCTTGCGCTCGCCGGTGTAGTGCCACCACGGTTGCGCCTCGCCGCCATCCATGAAGCGGGTGATCGAGATGAAGACGTCGATCACGCACGGGTCATGCCGCTGCCCGGTGATCGAACACAGTTGATCGTAGAGCGCGAAGGCATCGCGCCCCTTGAGTTGTTCCGGCTGGTGAATGCCCAGGCGGTGCAGGTCGGCGGCCACGGCCGGGCCGACATTCGGCAGGTCGGTCAGTTGCTTGACCCTGTCGCGCACCACCTTGGCCGGATTCATGCGTCCGGAGAAATCAGGCCAGACGATCCGGCAGCACGTCGCGCAGCAGCACGGCGGCGTCGCGCAGCGTTTGCTCGGTGGTGTCCCAGCCGATGCAGCCGTCGGTGACCGAGCAGCCGTACTTCAGCTGCGACAGGTCGGCTGGGATCGGCTGGTTGCCGGCTTCGATGTTCGATTCGATCATCACGCCGAGGATGGACTTGTTGCCGGCGCGAATCTGGTTGACCACGTCGGTCATGACCAGCGGCTGCAGTTCCGGCTTCTTCGAGCTGTTGGCGTGCGAGCAATCGACAACGATGTTGGCCGGCAGCTTGGCCTTGGCGATGGCGGCTTCGGCCATGGCGATCGAAACGGTGTCGTAGTTCGGGCCCGATTCGCCGCCGCGCAGCACGATATGGCCATGCGGGTTGCCGGTGGTGCGGACGATGGCGACGCGGCCTTCGTTGTTCAGGCCGAGGAAGGAGTGCGGACGCGAGGCCGACAGGATGGCGTTGGTCGCCACGGTCAGGTCGCCGCTGGTGGCGTTCTTGAAGCCGACCGGCGTGGACAGCCCGGAAGACATCTCGCGGTGGGTCTGCGACTCGGTGGTGCGGGCACCGATGGCGGTCCAGGTGATCAGGTCGCCGTAGTATTGCGGGCCGTACGGGTCGAGCGCCTCGGTGCCAGCCGGCAGGCCGAGTTCATTCACCTGCAGCAGGAAGTCGCGGGCCTTTTCCATGCCGACATTGACCTGGAAGGAATCGTCCATGAACGGATCGTTGATGTAGCCCTTCCAGCCCACGGTGGTGCGCGGCTTCTCGAAATAGACGCGCATGATGATCTGCAGCACGTCGCCCACTTCGTCGGCCAGCGCCTTCAGGCGGCGGGCATAGTCAAGGCCGGCCACCGGGTCGTGGATGGAGCAGGGGCCGACCACGACGAAGAGGCGCGGGTCCTTGCGATCCAGAATGTCGCGCAGCACCTTGCGGCCATGCGATACGGTCTTGGCGGCCTTGGCCGAAATCGGCAACTTGGCGTGGATCTCGGCCGGCGTCGGCATGGTGTCGAAGGCGGAGACGTTGATGTTTTCGAGGTTGGGGGTCGTCATTTTGTCAGCTCGCGAATCATGTCTTTTACCGCTGCTACCTTGTCGCTCAGGTTCGGGCAGTGGCGCAAAAGGGAAATTTTATCCTGTCCGGCCAGCTTATAGCTGCGGTTTTTCTGGATCAAATTGATTATCTTGATCGGCTCGATTGGCGGGTTCTTGGTGAATTCCGGGCTGAACTGGAGCGTCACCTGATCGGCCGAGGCATCGAGCTTCTGGATCATCAGTGGTTTGACCAGCAAACGCAGGCGGTGCGTGGCCAGCAGCGACTGGCCCTGCAGCGGCAATTCGCCAAAGCGGTCGATCAGCTCTTCCTGCATGGCGTCGATCTCTTCCGCCGTCTCGCAGTTGGCCAGGCGCTTGTACAGCGTCAGGCGCTCGTGCACATCCGGGCAGTAAGCGTCGGGCAGCAGGGCGGGCGTGCGCAGGTTGATCTCGCTGCTGACGCCGAGCGGCTGCGTCAGGTCGATATTGGCCAGGTTCTTGCCCTGCTTGAGATGGGCGACGGCACGGTTCAGCATGTCGGCGAAGACATTGAAGCCCACTTCCTGCATGTCGCCGGCCTGGTTTTCGCCGAGCACCTCGCCGGCGCCGCGAATTTCCAGATCGTGCATGGCGAGGAAGAAGCCGGAGCCGAGCTCTTCCGACATCTGGATCGCTTCCAGACGCTGCTTGGCCTGCTTGGTCATCGCCTTTTCATCCTGCACCAGCAGATAGGCATAGGCCTGGTGGTGCGAGCGGCCGACGCGGCCGCGCAGCTGGTGCAGCTGGGCGAGGCCGAACTTCTCCGAGCGGTTGATCAGGATGGTGTTGGCGTGCGGGTTGTCGATGCCGGTTTCGATGATGGTCGTGCACAGCAGCAGGTTGGCGCGCTGGCTGGTGAAGTCACGCATCACGCGCTCCAGCTCGCGCTCGTTCATCTGGCCGTGGCCGATGACGATGCGCGCTTCCGGCACCAGGCCGGCCAGCTTCTCGCGCATGTTCTCGATGGTGTCGACCTCGTTGTGCAGGAAATACACCTGGCCGCCGCGCTTCAATTCGCGCAGCACGGCTTCGCGGATGATGCCGTCGGAGAACTTCGAGACGAAGGTCTTGATCGCCAGGCGCTTCTGCGGCGCGGTGGCGATCACCGAGAAGTCGCGCAGGCCTTCCATCGACATGGCCAGCGTGCGCGGGATCGGCGTCGCGGTCAGGGTCAGCACATCCACCTCGGCGCGCATGGCCTTCAGCGTTTCCTTCTGGCGCACGCCGAAACGGTGTTCCTCGTCGATGATGACGAGGCCCAGGCGGTCGAACTTCACGTCCTTGCCGATCAGCTTGTGCGTGCCGATGATGATGTCTATCTTGCCTTCGGACAGCTCCTTCAAGGCCTGCGCCGATTCCTTGGCGGTCTTGAAGCGGGAGATTTCCGCAACCTTCACCGGCCAATCGGCAAAGCGGTCGACGAAGGTCTGGTAATGCTGCTCGCACAGCAGGGTGGTCGGGCACAGCACGGCCACCTGCTTGCCGCCAGCGACGGCGCAGAAGGCGGCACGCAGCGCCACCTCGGTCTTGCCGAAGCCGACATCGCCGCAGACCAGGCGGTCCATCGGCTTGCCCGACTTCATGTCTTCGATCACGGCGGCGATGGCCTGCGCCTGGTCGGCCGTTTCTTCAAAGCCGAAGCCGTCGGCGAAGGCTTCGTAGTCGTTCTCGCCGAACTCGAAGGCATGGCCCTGGCGGGCGGCGCGGGCCGCGTAGAGCGCCAGCAATTCGGCCGCGGTGTCGCGTGCCTGCTCGGCCGCCTTGCGTTTGGCCTTTTCCCACTGGCCGGAACCGAGTGTGTGCAGCGGCGCGGCATCCGGCTCGGCGCCGGAATAGCGCGAAATCACGTGCAGCTGCGCCACCGGCACGAAGAGCTTGGCCTCGTTGGCGTAGTGCAGTTCGAGGAATTCCTGCTCGCCGGTGCCGAGGTCCATGCGCACCAGGCCCTGGTAGCGGCCAATGCCGTGGCTTTCATGCACCACCGGGTCGCCGACCTTGAGCTCGGTCAGGTCCTTCAGCCAGTTGTCGAAACTGGCCTTGCGCGCGGCTTCGCGCCGGGTGCGGCGCGGGGCGCCGGCGTACAGCTCGGTTTCGGTAATGAATGTAATGCCGGGCAGCGCAAAGCCGGTGTGCAGCGGGGCCACGCCCAGGGCGAGAGGCGCACCGCCGGCGATAAAACCGGCAAAATCGGCGCTGGCTTCGAGCTTGACGCCGTGTTCGCCCAGCATGGCGGCCAGGGTTTCGCGCCGGCCGGCCGATTCGGCCAGCAGCAGCACGCGGCCCTTGAAGCCGGCCAGGTGGTTTTTCAGCTTGTGCAGCGGGTCTTCGGCCCGGCGGTCGACGGCAATGTCGGGCAGGGCGGTCGTCGCGGCGTCCGCCTTGTTTTCCAGCACCAGCCGGCCGTAGCCCTTGGCGGCGGTGAAGAAGGCCTCGTCGGAGAGGAAGAGTTCTTCCGGCGGCAGCAGCGGGCGCGCCTTGTCGCCTTGCAGCAAGGTGTAGCGCGAGCGCGTTTCCTTCCAGAAGGCGGCAATCGCCCCCGGCGCATCGCCATGGGTGACGAAGACGGCATCCTTCGGCAGGTAGTCGAAAACGGTGGCCGTTTCCTCGAAGAAGAGCGGAATGTAGTACTCGATGCCGGCGCTGGCGATGCCTTGCGACACATCCTTGTAGACGCCGGATTTGGCCGGGTCGCCCTCGAAGGCCTCGCGGAACTTCTGGCGGAAGCGCGTGCGGCCCTTGTCGTCCATCGGGAATTCGCGCGCCGGCAGCAGGCGCACTTCCGGCACCGGGTAGATGGTGCGCTGGGTATCGACGTCGAAGGTCTTGATGCTCTCGATCTCGTCGTCGAACAGATCGAGCCGGTAAGGCACGGCCGAACCCATCGGGAAGAGGTCGATCAGGCCGCCGCGAATCGAGTATTCACCGGGCGAAACCACCTGCGTGACGTTGGCGTAGCCGGCCAGCGTGACCTGGCTGCGGAATTTCTCGGCATCGATGGTCTCGCCCTTCTTGAAGGCGAAGGTGTAGGCCGCCATGAACTCCGGCGGGGCTAGCCGATAGACGGCGGTCGAGGCCGGCACCAGCAGAATGTCCAGCTCGCCCTGCATGGCTGCCCACAGCGTGGCCAAACGCTCGGAAACCAGGTCCTGGTGCGGCGAAAAGGTGTCGTAGGGCAGCGTTTCCCAATCCGGCAGCAGGCGCACACGCAGGTTCGGCGCAAACCAGGGAATCTCGTCGAGCAGACGCTGCGCATCCGCCGCATTGGCGGTCACGACCGCCAGCAGCTTGCCGCTATTGCGACCGGCGATTTCCGACAGCGCCAGCGCGTCGGAAGAACCGGCAAACGAAGGCAGGTCGATACGAGCGCCCGCCTTGGGCAGGGCGGGCAGGGAAAGCAGGGGGGATGAAGCGGACACGGGGCAGCACAGGCAACGGCAGAGGGACGTGGATTATAGCCCGGTGGGTTGGGGGGGCGGGTTTTGGCGTGGGTGCGGGGGTTTTAGGTGGCTGCTGCGGTGCACGAGCGAAAACGGCAAAAAATGAAAGTGGCAGCTTGGCAGGCTATCGGCCTTTGCCGCCATTGCCTGATCGATCAATGCAGTCGGTTGTCTGGCAGTAAGCTGCCATTGGAGTTCACTTCAAGGCCATTGGTAGCTTACTCATTCGACGAATACGTACGGCAGATTTTCGCGGCCCCAAAGTTCTAATGACTGGTTTCTGATTCGATTAGACGTTCATGGCACCCGCTGTCAGGCAACACGTCGGCCAAAGCCTCCGGTGGCGAGACAGTCGCTGACCTAGAGTACCCTCGATCCACCCTAATCGATACAATAGCAAATTATTACAATTGGATTTTTGTCATGGTTAAGAAGGTTTTCATCGCGCATAACGCCTGCTTGAATGCTGGGTATGACGTGAATGTGCTGCGTGCGGGTATTGAAGCCTCAGGGCAACAGGTAGTTGATCTTCCCGAACTTGCCGATGAAATAGTCTTTTCTGGTTGCTCGGTTCGTGAGCACTGGGTGGATGATGCAATCAACCAATTGGATCAGGTCCGCTTACGATCGCCCGGGTCTCGTATCGTGGTCACCGGTTGCATTGCTAACACAAGCAGCCAGACCGTCCGATCCAGACTGACTGATGCCCAGCTCTCCTTTCTATCCATCCAGGAGGTGCTGCAAGAAAACACGGAACTTACCTTCGCCGAGGTTGATCGGCGCTTCTCACAGGGTGGCGGTAGCAACTTCGAGCCCTCAGCAAGTGATGGCCTACAGAGCCTACGCCGGCGGGTAGGGGCGGCCAAGTCCCGCGTGCTAGCACAGCTGGAAGAGGAAGATCGCCGCCACGGCACCAACTTAGTCTCGGTCTACCGGCAGACTACCAAGGGCTTTGTCTTCTACGACGAGCAGGAGCCTTGCGAGATGATTACAGTTACCCGAAGCTGCCCGTACAAGTGCAGCTTCTGCAATATCCCGCAAGGGCGCGGTAATTTCGAATCGGTCCCGCTGCACGACATTCTCGCTAAGGCGCACGCTGCAATCGCCAATGGCCGCTTCCATATCGTCCTCATCGGTGATGAGGTCGGCAACTACGGTACCACGACTGACGGCACTCGCTTTCCAGAGATGGTCCAGGCGATACTTTCGCTACATCCTTCGGTCACGGTCTCAATCCGTTATATCGAGCCTAAGCCGTTCCTGAAGCACTTTGAAAAACTGCTAACGTGGAGCTTGGCTGGCCGGCTAAAGCTACTGTACATTTCTTTGCAAAGTGGTTCCCAGCGCATACTCAAGGCTATGCGGCGTGGTTATGATATCGGCAAAGTTGCCGATGCGTTGAGGTTATTCCGCCAAAGTGGGCCAACCATCCTGTATGGGAATTGGTTAGTCGGCTTTCCTGGCGAACAAGAGGATGATTTTCATGCCACAGTCGCCCTAGTTCGCGATTTGGATTTCCATATCAATGTTGCCATTCCTTTCTCGCCGCGGCCCAATACTCCTGCACAGGAAATGTCCAATCACGTGGAAACTACTGTAGTAGCCCATCGGCTTAATGTGCTCACTGAAACCGCGTCGAATTTGAAGGTCAACTTGATGCGGACACACATGGGGCCTATAGCGTCGCCCCAGCGCGACGCTTTGCTGGAGTTGGTGCGATTAGCCGAGCACGACCAGTATGCGCAGGCCGATCCATGGCCTGCGGCACATCCGATCATTCCCTTGGTGCTACAGAATCCATGAACAATCTTCACTGGAGCCAGTGCCCATTCGTCGTAGTGGACGTCGAGGGCAACGGCCAAACTCCAGCTGAACTTGTCGAACTTGCCACCGTACAAGTGCGCGAGCGCAAGATTCAGAACTCCCGCGTGTGGGGGATTCGCCCCACGGCGCCGATCACTGAGTATGCAGTGTCGATCCACGGGATCAGCAATGAGGAGGCTGCTAGGTTCCCACCTTGGAGCGCAGTCTCACAGGAGATTGTCCAGGAGTTGGCTGGGCGCGTGGTGGTTGGCCATAACGTGAACGTGGATGCACGACTGATTCGGCAAGCCGAACCGAGCTGGCAGCCGTTGGCGCTCGTGGACACGCTTAGATTGGCTAGAAAGGTTATGCCCGGCCAGCCCAGTTACGCCTTAAACGCCCTAACCACGCAACTGCTTCCGGAGGCCGTAACCAGTTGGCAGCGCCATCGGGCAGAGGGTGATGCCTTAATGACTGCGGCACTATTCTTGAAGCTCGCGACACTGCTTGAACAAAAGATGGAGCTCAAACTTCTCTCCCTTGTCCAGATTGCCGCCGCGGCAGACGACAACTACCTCCAATCCCAACAAGGAAGCCTTTTCTAATGGCCATCTATATCGGTATCACAGGCACCCATTCCACTGGCAAGTCCACGTTTGTCGAGCAACTGCGTCAGCTAGCCGATCTGCGCGGCATCCGTACTATCTCCATCAGCGATAAGGCGACGGATTGCCGCGAACGTGGGTTTCCCATCCTGAAAGACCACTCTTTTGAAAGCACATTGTGGATTATGGTAACCGTAATCCAGCAAGAGCTTGAGGCGGGGCTCAACGCCGACCTAGTGATTGTTGATCGCCCGGTATCTGATGCGATCGGTTATCTCGAAGCAGCGCTCGCCTCAACTGACCGGGAAGTGTCCCACGAAGAACGGGGGTATCTGTATGCGCTCGCCAAAAACCATTCATCCCGTTACGCATTGCTATTTAAGACAAAGCTTGATGAGTCAATTCCGTTGGGGCCGGAGCGAGATCCTGACCTTGATTTCCGACGTGAGGTCGATGAGCAAATTGGGCGAGTGCTCGAGCAGTTAGATCTGCTATCTCTGGATCCAATCAGCGAACAGGCGATAGAGCGAATTTCTGAGGTCCTAGATGTTGCTACCATGAGGTAGGTGGCCTTAGTCTGTTCCCTCGCGACAACGGATGAGCCGCATCCTTCCTTCGGGCGAATAAACGGGGACAGACCACGTTATTCGCGGAGGAACGTGCTTGCTCCTAATGTCTAAATGCCATTTTCGCTGAGTTCGAACTCGTCAAAGTCTCAAAAACAAAGGGCCGTTAGTCACCTAACGGCCCTTTTTCTATCCAGCTAGCCTGCGTCTTACATCCCGAGCGACTTCAGCAGTTCGTCGTGATCGTCGGCCGCTGCGGTGGGGGCGGTGGCTTTGGTTTGGCCGTTGACCTGTTCCAGCAGGGCGTCCGGGTCCGGGGCTTCGTCGGCGACGAAGTCGTTCATCTTGATGAACTCGGTTTTATCCATGGCGAGTTCGAGGTAGAAGATGTTGCCCTTGCCGGTGAAGAAGGTGACGCGGCGGGCTTCAGGCTTGTCGAGGTTGGTGTCGACGCTGAGCATGACCTGCTTGTTGAGCGCCAGCATCTTGGGTTGGTTTTGCGTGATGTGGGTTTGCAGTTCGCGCGAGACCTTGCCGGTGAAGTCGCCGACGATCTGGTTCATCAGTTCGCCCATGACGTTGCCGACTTCGTCGGCGGTGTGGGTGGTGGCGAGTTCATCTTTGTCCATGCCCATGTGCAGCATGTAGCTTTCGTACAGCTCCATGGCGGCCTGGGCGGAGAAGTTGATGACCACGAGGCCGGAGAAGCCGCCGTCGAAGAGCACGAAGCAGCCGATGTCCGGTTTCAGGCAGGTCTTGCTGATGCGTTGCACCATGCCGGAGTAGTTGATCTGGCTCTGGGTGGCGATGGTTAGCACCTTGGTGACCGAGTTGCACAGGCTGCGCAGGATGTCTTCGGTTCCATAGACGACCGGGGTGTCGGGCTGGCTCATGGTTTGATGTTGTTCTGGGTTGGCGAAGTTGTCATATATAGCACAAAAGGCCGGTAAACTTCGGTTTGGCGCGGGGTTTCGTCGTTTTTTGCGATTTGTGTTGCGCTAGGGGCTCGTTTGGCTGACTGCTGCGGTGCACTGGCCAAAAAGGGCAAAAACCAGGCGAAAGCGACGATTGGCGTTCAGCCAGGCGTCCGCGGCGGTGGATTGGTGCTTTCTGGATTCCCGCCTGCGCGGGAATGACGGATTGGGGGCGTTTCAGCAATTGGAGCTTGTCGGGCTCAGTCGTGCAGGTGCAGGCCGAACCAGGCGGCGACGCGCATCACGGGGTCTTCGGCGGGGCCGAGGGTGTGCATTTCGTGCGGCGCGCGCAGGTGGATGGCGGCGCGCATGTAGGCGGCTTTGGCGATGTCGTCTTCTGCGTCGAACAGCATGAGCAGCGGGGCGACGAGCAGATCGAGCGATTGCAGGCCGGCGCGGTCGATCAGGCCGCCGTGGCAGGCCAGCGCCTTGACCTGGGTGTCGCGCTGGGCGGCGGCGCGGATGGCGGCCGGCGTCGAGTCACCGGTGGCGAAGATGGCGAGCGGCAGGTTTTCCATGTCGCCATCGAGGCGGGCGAGGTCAAGCACGTCGAGCAGGCGCTGGGCGAGGCGCGGCACGTTTTGCGTGGCATCGACGAAATGGGCTTCCTGCGTGGTGAGCAGTTCCATGGCCAGCAGGGCGTAGCCGCGGGCGGCCAGGTTGGCGGCGATGGCGGTGTCGGCCGGGGCGTGGTGCGCGCGGGTGAGGACGATGAGCCCGCGCGGGTTGGCGGGCAGGTCGAGACGCCCGTGCAGGGCGCCGTGCGGGGTTTGCAGGCTGATATTGCGGATCATGCGGAGAGTCTAACCGGGATGCGGCGCGGGCCGAAAGCGCGGCCTTCATGGCCGAGCGCCTTGCCGAAGCGGCCGGCGATGGCGGTCTGGCAATGCGGGCAGTGGCCTGCGGGTGTCAGGTCGTAGCGTTTGATGTCGTACCAGTCGCGCACGATCAGCGCGGCATGGCAACTCGGGCAGAAGGTAGTGCCGCCTTCTGAGTCGTGCACATTGCCGGTGAAGACGTAGTGCAGGCCGGCATCGAGGGCGATGCGGCGGGCCTGGGCGAGCGTGGCGGGCGGCGTTTCGGGGATGTTGTCCATCTTCCAGTCGGGGTGGAAGGCGGTGAAGTGCAGCGGCACATCGGGGCCGAGTTCCTTGGCGACCCAGCTGGCCAGCTCGTTGATCTCGGCAGCGCCGTCGTTGTGGCCGGGAATGAGCAGGGTGGTGATCTCCAGCCAGCAGTCGGTTTCGTGGTGGATGTAGGCCAGGATGTCGAGAACGGGCTGCAGGTGGCCGACGCAGAGCTTGTGGTAGAACGCCTCGGTGAAGGCCTTGAGGTCGACGTTGGCGGCATCCATGACGGCGAAGAATTCGCGCGCCGGTTCGGCGTGGATGTAGCCGGCAGTGACGGCCACGTTGCGGATGCCTTGTTCGCGGCAGGCCAGCGCGGTGTCGATGGCGTATTCGGCGAAGATGACCGGGTCGTTGTAGGTGTAGGCCACGGCATCGGCGCCGTAGCGCTTGGCGGCGCGGGCGATGGTCTGCGGGCTGGCGGCGTCCATCAGGCGGTCCATGTCTTTGGACTTGGAGATGTCCCAGTTCTGGCAGAACTTGCAGGCGAGGTTGCAGCCGGCGGTGCCGAAGGAGAGGATGCTGCTGCCGGGGTAGAAATGATTGAGCGGTTTTTTCTCGATCGGGTCGATGCAGAAGCCGGAGGATCGGCCGTAGGTGGTCAGTTGCATGGCGCCATCGACCATCTGGCGGACGAAGCAGGCGCCGCGCTGGCCTTCGTGCAGCAGGCAGTCGCGCGGGCAGAGGTCGCATTGCACGCGGCCGTCGGGCAGGGCGTGCCACCAGCGGGCCGGGTAGAGGCTTTCGGCGGTGTTCATGGGGCGACCTCCTTCCATTTCTGGACTTGGTAGCGTTCGAGTTGCACGTCCGGCCCCCAGTAGCTGGCCGGCAGCCCGGCCTTCTGTTTTAGATGGGCCATGAAGGTGTGGGGTTCCGGCAGTTGCTCCCAGACTTGCGGCAGGAAGGTGGAGCGGTGGCGGCCGGCGGTGAAGATGACGCCGTCGATTTCCGGCCGCAGTTGCGCCAGGGCGTCGGCTTCGCTGCTGAAGCTCATGGGTTCGGCCGGTGTCAGCAGCGAGACTTCGACGCGGGTGATCGGCAGCTCGCGGGCTTCCAGCGGGTTGAAGCGTGGGTCACGGAAGGCGGCGGCCAGGGCGTTGGCCTGCACGTCCTGCAGCAGCGGGCGCCAGGCTTCGAGGCTGCCGATGCAGCCGCGCAGGTTGCCGTGCTGGGTCAGCGTGACGAAGGTGGCCCCGTTTTTTTGCAATTCCGGCATGTCCACCGCAGCAGCGGCGGTTTGCTGGTGAAAATGGGCGGCGATGGCGTTGCGGGCCAGCGTCAGCAGGGTTGAGCCGAGATCAGGCATGGGGCGCCTCCTGGAAGGCAAAGGCGGCATAGCCGACGACGCGGTCCTTGTCGCCGGCGGTGTCGCCGGAGTTGCAATGGGCCAGCAGGCTGGGCGTCAGCCCGCGCTGGCGAGCGGCGAGCAGCAGGCCGTTGATCGGAAAGGCGCCGCAGGCCTGCTCGGGCCGGATGTGCGTATCGAGTTGCAGGATGTGGCGGCAGGTGTTGGCATCGACCTGTTGCGCCTTTTCGTAGGGCAGGAAGTGCGACAGGTCGGAGCTGACTACGATCAGCGTTTCCGGCCCGCCCCACAGGCGGTCGAGCACTTGCGCCACCGCGTCGGGCGTGGCGTGGCCGACGGCCAGCGGGACCAGCGTGAAATCGCCGAGCACGCGCTGCAGGAAGGGGAGATGCACTTCGAGCGAGTGTTCCTGGGCGTGTACGCGGTCGCTGGCCATGAGCTGCGGCAGGTCGGCCAGGCTGGCGACCGCTTCGGCGTCGATGTGCAGGGTGCCGAGCGGGGTCTGGAAGGCGTCCGCTTCGGGCAGGGCGATGCCCTCGATGCCGACTCGGTGCGTTGGCCCGAGCAGCACGACGCGCTTGATCGTTGCCGCCCACTGGGCGAGCGGCGCATAGGCAATGGCGGCGGTGGAGCCGGAGTAGATGTAGCCGGCGTGCGGGACGATCAGCGCCTTGGGCGGCTCGCTCAGCGGCGAGCGGCTGGCCTGCAGCAGATGATCGACGGTGGCCGTGAGCGTGCGCGGGTCGCCGGGGTAGAACATGCCGGCGACGGCGGGAGGACGGACATGCATGAGAACCTCCTCATACGATCAATAACCCCGCGGCCATGCCGCCGCCGATGGCGAGCAGGCCGGGCAGGGCGTGGCGGGTCAGCTTGCCCCCGCCGATGCTGAGCACCAGCCCGATCTTGAAGACCAGGTTGGCCATCAGCGCCAGGGTGACGGCGATGACCGCTTCGCCGCCGGGAATCTTTTCCAGATTGAACATGCGCAGCGTGGATAGCACGCTGGCGTCGGCATCGGTCAGGCCGGAAACCAGGGCCACAATGTAGAGGCCACTGTTGCCGGCGATGTCCTGCAGCCAGGCCGAGGCGAGCAGCACGGCGGCGTAGAGCAGGCCGAAGGAGAAGGCGGTCTTCAACTCGGTCGGGTTCTTTACTTCCGGCATCGGCAGGTTTTCGGCGGCACTCAGCGCCTTCCAGCCGTAGAGCGCGACGGCCACGCCGGGCACGATGCCGCACAGGAAGACGATGGCGATGGGCTTCGAGAGATGCGGCGCGACCACTCCGGCAACCAGCCACAGGCGGATCATGACCATGACGTTGGCGATCAGGATGACGATGGCCGCCATGCGCACCAGATCGGCATGATCGCGGGCGTGGCGGGAAAACATCATGGTGGTTGCGGTGGACGAGGCCAAACCGCCAAAAATGCCCAGCACCGCCGCGCCGTGGCGGGCGCCGATGATGCGCAGGGCGAGGTAGCCAGCCAGCGCCAGGCCTGAGATCAGCACCACCATCCACCACACCTGGCGCGGGTTGATCGCGTCGTAGGGGCCGAAGTCCTGGCTGGGCAGGATGGGCAGGATGACGAAGGAGAGCACCGCGAACTGCAGGATGGAGTTTATGTCCTTCGGCGTGGTGCGCTGGCTGAACTGCTTCAGCTCGGCCTTGAAGTAGAGCAGGATGGTCGTGGCGATGGCCAGCATGACGGCCAGCGTGGCGTAGCCGTGCCAGACGGCGGCGCCCAGCCCGTAGGTGACGATGATGGCGGCTTCGGAGGTGAAGCCGCGGTATTGCTCTTCCTGCTGCGACGAGAAGTTGGAGGCGATCATCGCTGCCGACACGACGAGCAGGCCGACCGCCAGCATCCACGGCCCGCCGGTCTTGTCGCCGAGCAGGGCGAACAGGCAGCCGAGCATGGCCACCAGCGAGAAGGTGCGCAGGCCGGCCGCCGAGTCGGGACGCCGTTCGCGCTCCATGCCGATCAACAACCCGATGCCCAGGGCGGTAGCGAAGGCTTCCAGCGGCGCAGCCAGTTCGGGAACGACGAAACTCATACGGCTCCTCTGTTTATGGTTCTTCTCCAGTAAAATTAAGCCATGCCACGTCATTACGCAATCGTTCCCGCTGCCGGCAGCGGTTCCCGCTTCGGCGCGGAGAAGCCGAAACAGTATCTCGACCTGCTCGGTCGGCCGCTGATCTACCACACCCTCGCCGCATTGACGGCCCATCCGGACATCGACCGGGTGTGGGTCGTGCTGTCGCCGGACGACGAATGGTGGGGCCATTACGACTGGTCGCAACTCGGCGCCAAGCTCGAAACCGTGCGCTGCGGCGGCGCGACGCGGGCGGAGAGCGTGACCAACGGCCTGAAGGCGGCGGCGATGGTGGCCGGCGACGACGATTGGGTGCTGGTGCACGACGCGGCCCGGCCCTGTCTGTCGGCGGCCATGATCGACGCGATGATCGCCGAACTGGCGAGCGACCCAGTGGGCGGCATTCTGGCCGTGCCGGTGGCCGATACCCTGAAACGGGCTGACGCCGAACAACGCGTGGCCGCCACCGAGCCGCGCGACGGCCTGTGGCAGGCGCAGACGCCGCAGATGTTCCGCTACGGCCTGCTCGGCGCGGCGCTCGACAAATGCCGCGATGTGACCGACGAAGCGGGCGCCATCGAAGCGCTCGGCCACAAGCCGCGGCTGGTACGCGGCGATGCCACCAATCTGAAAGTGACCTATCCGGCCGATCTGGTGCTGGCGGCGATGATACTGAGGGGACGCAAATGAATTTCCGCATCGGGCAGGGCTACGACGTTCATAAGCTGGTCGAAGGCCGCAAGCTGATCCTGGGCGGCGTGGAAATTCCGCACCCGACCGGCTTGCTCGGTCATTCCGACGCCGATGCCTTGTTGCACGCCATCACTGACGCCTTGCTCGGCGCCGTGGCGCTGGGCGACATTGGCCGCCATTTTCCCGATACCGATCCGCGCTACCAAGGCGCCGACAGCCGCGTGCTGCTGCGCGATGCCGTGGCGCTGGTGCGTGAGAAGGGCTGGCGGCCGATTAACGTCGACGCCACGTTGATCGCCCAGAAACCGAAGCTCGCCCCGCATGCGGTGGCGATGGTCGCCAACGTGGCGGCCGATCTTGGCATCGCCGAGGATTGCGTCAACATCAAGGGCAAGACCAACGAAAAGCTCGGCTACCTCGGCCGCGAGGAAGCGATCGAGGCGCAGGCCGTAGTGCTGGTTGAGCGTATCGGTTGAGGCTGGCCTAGCCGCTCAGCCACTGGCTTTCGGCCTTGACCGGCAGGGCCACGACCTCGAGCGGCGTGTCGCGCAGCATGATGCCCAAGCGTGAGGCCATGCGATCGACGCCGAGAACCAGCAGCAGATGCGGGTTTTCTTCCGACTCGGGAGAAATCATGGCTTCACCGAGGATGTTTTCGCCGGCCAGCATGGCGGGCAGGGCTTGCAGGCGCTCCAGCGGGATTTCCGGAATCTCGCCCAGGCCATCGACCAGGATGCCGAATTTCGGACCTTCACCCTTCTGCAAGACCACCACCTGCGGCTCGCAGTTTTCCAGATGCGGGCCGGCATTGGTCATGACGGCGACGTCGTAGACCGGGATCGGCGAGCCGCCGTACATCAGGTAACCGGCAAACGATTGGCCGGCGCCGGGCACGTCGGTGATGCCGCCCGGATTGACCGCCTCGACGATGTCGCTGGCCTTGATGCCAAGCCAGGTGCGGCCGATATGGAAGGTGGCGATCTCCACCTTCTGTTCGCTTTCCACACGGCGAGTCTGCAGGCTGAGGCGCGTTGGCGGCACGCTATTGCGCAACTCGCCGGCGGCACACAACGGAATGAACACGAGAGCCAGCACCGGGTTGCGGTAGGCGTCACCTTCGCCCTTGTATTCGCGATAACCGGCGCTCATGCGGGCGCCGACGGCGTAAAGAGTGTTGCCGTGCTGCAGGATCTCGGCATCCTGCGTGCCGGCACGCAAGGCGGAGAAGCGACCGGGAATGTCGACCTTGTCGCCCGGCGCGAATTGCGGGCCGGAACTGGCGACGACCTTGCCGGATGGCTCGCAGAACAGCGCGAAGGCTCCGGCATTGCCGGCCGGCAGGCAATCGCGCAGCATGGCCAGGAACTGCGGCGCGCCATCGAAGACGATGCCGACGCCGCCGACGATTTGGCCGTTGTCCGGATGGTGCACTGGGGCGGCGTAGATATAGGTTGCCTGATCGTCGTAGAGCGGCGTCGGCGCGAACTGCGAAACCACATAGCCTTGCGGGTCGCTCAGCGCCAGGGTGCGGCGTACCCATTCCTCACCGAGAACGCTGCCCGGCTGGGCGCCGCGGGCGCTATCGGAAACGGCAACGACCTTGCCGCGTGCATCGAACAGGATCAGGTTGCTGTAAACGGTGTACAGGCCGTTGATATAGGCCAGGATGTCGTGCAACTGGGCAGTGTCGTCGGCAGAGAGTTCGGCCTGCGCCAGCTTTTCGCGGAAGGCGGAGGTCAGGGCCCACCAGCGGCAGTCGTTGGCGCGCTCGTACAGGTTGCGATCCATGATGTCCATGGTCAGCGCGGCCAGGAAGCTGCTGTCGTTGATGAAGGCGGAAACGACCGTTTCGTGCAGGTTCGCGATCGAGCTGGCGAAGACATCCTTGGTGCGGGCGCCGGTCTTGCTGATTTCCCACAGCAGGACCTTGGAGAAGGAGGCGTTGATGGCGTGCCGGGTGTTGCCCAGCCTGACGTTGCCATTCCACACCGAACGGTTCAATTCGCCCTGGATCGCTTGTGCCTGTTCGGGAATGGCGCGCACCGCCGGGCCGAACAGGCTGGGGTTGGTAATGACCTGCTGCAGCAGTGCTTGATCGATGCGCGACAGGATAGTCGAGCCGTCGCTGTCGAATGCATGCTCGAGCGGCAGCATGACGTGACCGTACCAGCCGGGCCCCATGTAGCCCTGATAGCCTTGGGCCGAGCAGGTGACAGCGAGGTATTCGCGGCCGGCATGGCGAACGACGCCATAGTCGTCATTGATGCGGGCCAGCGTGGCGCCGACCGGAATGTGAAAGTGATCCGAGCTGGCGATCACCCGGCCGCTCGTATCGAGCAAGGTCAGTACGCTCCAGTCGTTGGGCTGGTGCAGGTTGCCGAAGATGCCTTGCATCTCGTTTTCGAACTTGAAGCACAGGCTGAGCACGCCGATTGGCGTTCCCGCCTCGTCGCTGACGCGGAAGGAATAGACAAGGGTGGGGCGGCCCGGCAGGAAATTGTGTTGGCGATAGGTTTCGACATAGGCGTCGGTCGTACGCAGCGCTTCACCGACCAGTCCATCGGCGCTGGTCGTCATGCCGACCGAATCGTCGAGGCGGGCGATGATCTTGCCGGCCGTGTCGAAGAGGACTACATCGCTATAGACGGAATATTTGGCGACATACTCGGCGAAGCGTTTCTCCAGTGCTTCGCGCTCGACGGCCAGTTCCTTAGCGGAGTGGATGTTGCCCGACTTTTCGTCGGCTGCCGCGACAAAAGCACAAATATCGGCGTCGGTGGCCAGAAAGCCGATATCGGCCGTGCGCTCGAATAGGTTACGGACCAGAATATCGATGGAAACCTGCGCGCAGGCCCTGGCCTTCAAGACGCATTTCTTCAGGTATTCGTTGCCCAACTGGTTGAGCAGATCGCTGGTCAGCCGGCTGAAGGCGCTGCGGGTCGAGGTCATGTCGTTGCCCAAACCGGACAGCTGGCCGAGCAGGGTCAGGGTATCCCAGATACCTTGCAGGTTCTGCAGGGCTTCGCGGTATTCCTCGACTTGCCCCATGTGACGGACAACGCCGGTCAGGCGATCATCCAGCTCGATAGACTTGTAAATGGCCATAATGGTGTTGTCTCCGCTTTATTGTTGTTCAAACATTTGTTTTGAGTATTCCATGGTATGCGCTGAAAATGTCAACGGAATATTTACGTTTCGTGAAATTTCTCTGTTTTTGTTTAACTTTGTGACCAGTCATGCCTCGTGTATTCGTCGCCATTTGGCCGCCTGACGATCAAGCCGAAGCGCTTTCCGTTATCGCGCAGGACTGTGCCGAGCGTTTTGGTGGCAGGCCGACGCATCGGGAGACCATTCATCTGACGCTGGCGTTTCTTGGCGAGCTTGCGAGCGAGCGGCTGCCGAGGCTGATCGAGCTGCTTGGGCAGCTCAAGGTCGAGCCTTTCGATCTGCATTTCGATCGTCTGGCATGCTGGTCGCACAACCGCCTGCTGTGGGCTGGCTGTAGCGATATCCCCAAACCGCTGCAAACGCTGGTTGCCGGACTCAACCGGGAATTGCTCGGCAACGGTTTCATCGTTGCCCGGCCAAACGAGGTTTTTGTCCCTCACCTGACCTTGGTAAGAAAACTGCCGCATCGGAATCTCCCTGAGATGACTGGAAAACTGCCTGAGATTTCGGGCGTCTCATGGCAGTGCCGTCACTTCGTATTGGTGGAATCCACACTTTCGCCAGCGGGTTCGAGCTATCGCGAATTGGCGGCCTTCCGTATTGATTCCTAAGCAATTTTCCTGCCGGAGAGGCAGCATTGCATTTACCTGGAAATATTCTTTAGTTTTAACCTAAAGTAAGTTGTCTAACTGTCGGTATTTATAGAAGTTCGACAACGTGTTACAAAAGCGCTTGTAGACACATTGTCACAATTGTTGCGGTAACACGACCGGGGGTGGAGTGGAGCAATTCCGACAATCCGACAACTTGGCACTGTTGCGAGTCCTGCTCGTCGAGGCAAATGAAAAGGACGCGCAGCGTCTGCTCGACGCTTTGCGTAGCGGCGGACATGTCGTCTATTCGCGGCAGGCAGCCCGGCATGCGGAGGTTGTCGAGGCGCTGAAGGCGGAGCAATGGGATGTCATCCTGCTCAGCACTTCATTGCCCGATCTGCCCGCGACCGAAGCCGTGGATTTGATTGGCGAACAGGCAGCCGACGTTCCGGTCGTATTGACGGTGGAGCGCGGGAGCAAAACCTTCCCTCTGGAGTTGCTCGAAGCCGGCGTCAGCGATTTCGTTTTCAAGAGCAATCCGACACGTCTGCTCGCCGTGATCGAACGTGAATGCGTTCGCGTACGTTTGCGCCGAGAGTCGGGGCTTGTCGAGCCGATTTTCGAATCCCAGCGCAGGGCCGATCTCGGTCAGGCCCGATTCTTCCAGCTGGCAACCAATACGCCCGAGTGTTATTGGCTGGTCGATGCCAAGACGCAGCGCGTTACCTACGTCAACAAAGCCTACGAACAGATCTGGGGGCGTTATGTCGAGGCCTTGTATGCAGACAATCAGGATTGGTTGCGTTATGTCCACGACGAGGACAGGGAGGTTTTCGCAGACGCGCTGAAGGAATTCCGCCAAGGTGGAATGGATATGCAGATCAGGGTTCAGCGACCGGGCGACAGCGTGCGCTGGCTGCATGTCCGGAATTTTCCGGTGCGCGACGAGGAGGGCAAAGTCATCAGCATCGGCGGGGTCGCAACCGATGTGACCAGCCTCGTGGCTGAGCAGTGGAAGATTCCTTACTTCGCGCATTACGACGCGTTGACGGCCTTGCCCAACCAGATGATGTTCTACGACCGGGCACGGCAGCTGATCGCGTTGGCCAAGCGCAAGCGTATTCCGCTCGGTTTGATGCTGGTCGATATCGACCGCTTCCGTGAGGTCAACCAGACGTTGGGTCATATTTCGGGCGATGAGATGTTGCGCCAGGTGGCCGGCCGTTTGTCAGGCTCATTGCGCGAGTCCGATGTGCTGGGCCGCTTGGGTGGTGATGTTTTCGCCATCTTGCTACCCGATGTGGCGAATGAGGAGCAGGCCGGCGTCGTCGCCCGACGCATCGTCGACACCTTGATCATGCCGATCCGTGTCGAGGGGCAGGATGTTTTCGCCACCGCCAGTGTCGGCATCGCTTTCTACTCGCGCGATGGCAAGGATGCGCACGAGCTGGTGACCAATGCCGAGATCGCCGTGGCCCATGCCAAGGCGAACGGGCGCAACAACTACCTGGCCTATTCGGCCGACATGCACCACGGTATCCGTGAGCGCCTGATTCTCGAGACCGACCTGCGCAATGCCGCCTTGCGCAATGAGTTCGTGCTCTATTACCAACCCAAGGCGAGTTGCGCCAACGGTCACATTACCGGGGCGGAGGCCTTGTTGCGCTGGAACAGTCCGCGACGTGGCATCGTGCCGCCGGATCAGTTCATCCCCTTGCTCGAGGAAACCGGCCTGATCGTCACGGTCGGCCGTTGGGTACTGGAGGAGGCCTGTCGGCAGCTTAAGGCGTGGCAGGACGAGGGAATTGGCCTGCCCAGCGTTTCGGTCAATCTGTCGGCACGCCAGTTGCAATCGGACAGTCTGCTCAAGGATATCGCCGATACGCTGGCCAGCACTGGCTTGAAGCCGGGCTGCCTGGATCTGGAAATCACCGAGAGCATGCTGATGCAGAACGCCGATACGGCGATCCGCATGCTGTCCGATCTGAAGAAGATGGGTGTGACGATTTCGCTCGACGACTTCGGGACCGGTTATTCCAGCCTGGCGTATCTGAAGCGTTTCCCCATCGATGCGGTGAAGGTCGACCGTTCGTTCGTGCGCGATATCACGGCCGATTCCGACGATGCTTCGATCACCCGTGCCGTGATCACCATGGCGCATCACCTGAAGCTGAAAGTCGTGGCCGAAGGGGTGGAAACGGCGGCGCAGCTGGCGCTGCTGATCTCGCACCACTGCGACATCATCCAGGGCTACTTCTTTTCGCGACCCTTGCCGGCAGACGATCTGAAAAGCCTGTTGCTGGCCGACACGCGACTGCCGCCGAACCTGCTGCAATCGGGGACGCGCTATCCGATGGTGCTATTTGTCGGGGTCGATGGTTTCGACGACGTTCTGGATCAACTCCAGCGCGACGGGCATCGTGTCTGTCACGTTCAGTACGTGGATTCGGCGATCCAGTGGCTGTCAGGCAATCTGGTCGATGTCCTGGTCTGTGCTGCACCTAGCGGCCATTTTGATCCGCTGCCGGTGATCGAACAGGCCATCGCCACACAACCCGACTGCGAGCGCATCCTGTTGGCCGATAGCAAGCAGTGGAACCGGCGCTCGGTGGCCAAGCTCAGCAGCGACGGTCTGGTTCATCGGGTGATTCATCTGCCAATCGAGTCCGAAACGCTGCGTCAGGCGGTCGAGGAAGCATTGGGTCGGCGCCAGATTTCCGAAGAGTTCAGTCGCCTGTCGCATGAGGTCGAGGTCGTGGAGCGTCAGTTGATGCGCATCGAGGACGAGCGTCAGCGCCTGGAGGCGGAAAATCGCGAATTGCATGCGCAGGAAACACATGCACATCGTCTGTTGCAGGAGGTGATCGCGGGACTGCCTTGGCCGGTGCTCGGCGTGGACGAGTGTGGCATCCTCGCACTGATCAACGAGCGTGCCCTTGAGTTGCTCTCGGCACGTGGCATTGCGCCGGGCTCGCCGTTGCAGGAACTGTTGCCGGAGGTTGGGGATTTTTCCGGCATTTGCGCGCTCAAAGCTGGTAATTCCACTTACACTGGTCACTGGCGGGCCTGCGATTTCGGGGGTAACCGGATCGGGCACCTGCTGGTTCTGGAGGAAAAGTGAACAAGGTCGAGCCACACTCCATCGATCCGCTTCCTGTCGAGACCGAGGCACACAAGGAGGAGCGTCTGAGCAAGCTGCGCGCCGATCTCGATCGCCATTTTCGACATGCCGGTCATGGCAATGAGACACGGACGCTGTATCAGGCGGTCTTCGACTTCCTGGCGGAACGACGCGCATGAGCGATTTGAGCCGCGCTGAAGTGGTCGAGCACCTGAAGCAATTGCCGGCTTTGCCGTCAACTGTTTCCGAATTGCTGCTGTCTTTCGACGACGAAAACGTCGATGTCGGGCGGATTGCCCACCAGATCGCCTGCGACCAGGGGCTGAGCGCCCGCGTGCTGCGGGTGGCGAATTCTTCTTTCTACGGTTTGCGCAGCCGCATTGCGACCTTGAACGAAGCAGTGGCGATACTCGGATTTCGTGCTGTGCGCAGCATGGTGGTGGCGCTGGGGATCAGTGGCGCCTTCAAGCCGGAGCGCTGCCCGGGATTCGATCTGCGTGTCTATACCCGGCACTCGGTGGCCGTTGGTCTGGCGGCGCAAGCGCTGGCCAAAGCGGTTCGGCAAAATGCCGAATTGGCTTTTACCGGCGGGGTGCTGCACGACATCGGCAAACTCGTGCTCGCCTCCTGCTTCGCGCCGCAATACGCCGAAGTCCTGACCTATCGGGCGCATCACGATTGTCCAATGGCAGTTGCTGAGCGTGATGTGCTGGGTATGGATCATGCGGCGGTCGGCGGCTTGCTGGCCCAGGCCTGGAATTTCCCGTTATCGCTGTATAGCGCCGTCGCCGAACATCATGAGCCGTCGGCGGCGACGGCCAATTCCCTGGCTGACCTGATTCACATGGCCGATGCCATTGCCCACGCACTGGGCGTGGCCGATCCAGGCAACGATCTGGTCATGCCGGTCGATCGGGTGGCCTGGAATCGCTTGGGGCTGGATGGCGCAAAAATCGGCGAGGTCTTGCCACAGGTACTCGCCGGTATGGACGAGGCCTGTCTCGCCTTCACTGCCTGATCGGCAGGTGCAGGCAGGCCGTCAGGCCGCCCTGCGGATTGTTGCTTAACTCGAGGCTGCCGCCATGCAGGCGGGCGATGCGGTCGACGATGGCAAGCCCCAAGCCGGTGCCGCTGGCGTTTGTCCGCGCATTTTCCAGGCGGGTGAAGGGACGCTTCAGGCGCTCGATGTCGCTTTCCGGTATGCCCGGCCCGCGGTCGCTGATTTTTAGCCAAATTTCACCGTGCACCGCAGCAGCGGTCAATTTGACCGGTCCAGCGCCGTATTTCCAGGCGTTGTCGATCAGGTTGGTGACGGCGCGCGTAATGGCTTTGGGGCGTAGCGTCATTTCGGGCAAATCTTCGATTTCCACTTCAAGCGGCCGGCCGATGCAGGCCTGACGCTCGGCAATATTCCGCAGCAGTCCGGTCAGATCGGTGGGCATCGGGGCTTCGCCGCTCTCGGTGCGGGCATAGTCCATGAATTGCGAGATGACGCTTTCCATCTGTTCGATGTCGGCCACCACCGCCTGTTGGGCCGCCGGGTCGGCGATGCTCATCTCGGCTTCCAGGCGAAGGCGGGTCAGCGGCGTGCGCAGGTCGTGCGAAATGCCGGCCAGGACTTCCGAGCGGTCCTTTTCGTGGCGTTCGAGGTCGGCGGCCATGGCGTTGAAGGCGCTGGCCAGACTGCGCAGTTCGCTGGCACCTTCTTCGGGGAGCGGCTCGGGGATTTGTCCCTTGCCGACAGTCAGCGCCGAGCGCGCCATGGCTTTGAGCGGCTTGCTGATGCGCGACGCGATCAGCCAGGCAATGGTCAATGCCAGAAAGATGGCCAAGAGGCTCCAGCTCAGCCAGTGTTGGGCAAAATTGCGGGCAGCGCGTTCGCGCGGGAGAACCAGCCAGTATTCATCTTCATCCTGCTCATCCAGGCGGAAACTGACCCAGAAACCGGGGACGCCATCGACCGCCGCGGCAATCCGCGTGTGGTCGCCGAGTCGGGCTTCCAGTTCGCGTTGGAGCAGGCGGACGAAGCGCGTGTCCGGCAAGGCTTCGATCTGATCGCTGGCCTCGGCGGGCAGCAGGCGGATACTTTCGCGATTGGAAAACTCGATGAAAAGACCGGGACGCTTTTCCGGTGCGGCGGCAAACAGCGAGGCACGGATCAGGTTGACCGCCGAAGCGGCCAACTGGGCGCTTTCTTTGGCGCGTGGCTCGGCATCGATATAACGGAACAGGCTCAACCAGCCGGCGGTCGTCAGCAGGACGAGCAGGGCCAGCAAAAAGAAGGTACGCGCCAGCAGCGAGCGCGGCATCATGCTTCGCGCGTCGCGCCGTCCGGAACGAAGACGTAGCCGAAGCCCCAGACTGTCTGCAGGTAACGCGGTTGTGCCGGGTCGGCCTCGATCAGCTTGCGCAGGCGGGAAACCTGAACGTCGATGGCGCGATCGAAGGGGCCTTGCTCACGGCCACGGGCCAGCGTCATCAGCTTGTCGCGCGACAGGGGCTGGCGTGGGTGTTGCAGCAGCACCTTGAGCACGGCGAATTCGCCGGTGGTCAGGGACAAGGTTTCGTCGCCGCGTTTCAGTGTGCGGGCCGCGAGATCGACTTCGATGTTGCCGAAGTGGATGGTGCCTTCGCCATCGTCCGGCGCACCGGGCGGTTTGTTGCCCTGGCGGCGCAGGACGGCATGGATGCGGGCGAGCAGTTCGCGCGGATTGAAGGGCTTGGGCAGATAGTCGTCGGCGCCCATTTCAAGGCCGAGAATGCGATCGACTTCGTCGCCCTTGGCGGTGAGCATGATGATCGGCGTCAGGTCGCCCTGGCCGCGCAGGCGACGGCAGATCGACAAGCCGTCTTCGCCGGGCATCATCAGATCGAGTACGATCAGGTGGAAGTGCTCGCGGCTGCGCAGCTTGTCCATTTGCTGGCCGTCGGCGACGGCGCGAACGTCGAAACCCTGTTCGCCGAGATAGCGGACCAGCAGGTCACGCAGGCGGGCGTCGTCATCGACGACAAGAATGTGTTGGCGTTGTTGTTCGTTCATGCGCTGAAGGATACCGACGGCGTTGTGAATGAGTCGCGGCAAATCGTAACAGGCTTTTACCGGCTGGAGCGGGGAAACATTCTTTTACATCTTTCCCGGCTTGCCTGTGGCGTCTGGATGGACAATTATCTCGACGTAACACTGGTCTCGCCCAATATGAAACTCCGTATCGCCCTGTCGCTTCTTCTTGCCAGCCTGCTCGGATCGAGCATGGCCTGGGGGCAGGGGTATTGGCGCGACCTGCCGCCGGACGAGCGTCGGCAGATGCGCCAGCAGATGCGTGAGCATTGGCAGCAGGAGCGCGAAATGCGTCGGGAAGACAACGCGCCGGCACGTTGGCGCGACTTGCCGCCGGAAGATCGTCAGCGCATGCGCGAGGAAATGCGCGAGCGGCATGGCGGACCGGATCGCCGCGATAACTTCGGTCCCGGCCCGGGCCCTGGGCCAGGCCGAGGGTGGCGGCGCGATTGATCTCCTGGCGCCGATAGGCGACGGGAGCGGGCGGCCTCCGGTAGAATGCCGCCCATGCTGATTCTTGCCCTGGAAACCTCCACCGAACTTGGTTCGTGCGCCCTGCTACACGAAGGCGAGTTGATCGAACGCCTGTGCCCGGTAGGAAAACCGCATTCCGAAACCCTGTTGCCGCTGGTGCGCGAACTGCTGGCCGAGGCCAACGTCAAGGTGGCGCAACTCGATGCCATCGCTTTCGGCGCCGGCCCGGGGGCTTTCACCGGTTTGCGGGTTGCCTGTGGCGCCGCGCAGGGGCTGGCCGTGGCGGGCGATGTGCCGGTCTTGCCTGTGACCAGCCTGGAAGCCATGGCTGCGCTGACCGGTGCCGAGCAGGTGCTCTCGCTGCTTGATGCGCGTATGGGTGAGGTTTATGCCGCCTGTTACCGCCAGACTGACGAAGGCTATACGCTGAGCGGTGAAATCCGCCTGACGACGCCGGATAAGGTCGAGATTCCGGCGTCCGGTCATTGGCTGGCCTGCGGCAATGCGCCACTGGCCTATCCGGCTTTGAAGGGTCGGCTCGACGAACTCGGTATCGCTGTGCGCGGCGACATCCTGCCGACGGCCGGTGCGGTTGCCCGTCTGGCGGCCCTACGCGTGGCACGGGGCGAGGCCATCGACCCGGCACTGGCAGCGCCGCTGTATGTGCGCGACAAAGTGGCGAAAACCGTGGCCGAACGGCTCAGCGAAGGCGGCAAGGCATGAGCGCCCTGCAAATCGACGCGGAATTCTTTCCAATGAACCTGCGCGATCTCGACAGCGTTGCGGCGTTGGAGGCCTCCTTGCAGGTTTTTCCTTGGTCGCGCGGCAATTTCGCCGATTCACTGGAGGCCGGACATAGTGTCTGGGTGTTGCGCCTCGGTGGCGAATTGGTCGGTTTCTCGGTGGTCATGTCGGTACTCGACGAGGCGCACCTGCTCAACATCGGCGTCGCCAAGCGCTTTCAGGGGCAAGGCTATGGTGCGCGTCTGCTGCGCCATGCCATGGAGTGCGCCCGATTGGGCGGCGCCGCCAAGCTGTTCCTCGAGGTGCGTCCGTCCAACGAACAGGCGGTCTCGCTCTACCGGCATTTCGGTTTTCGCCAGATCGGCCTGCGCAAGGGCTATTATCCGGCCATCGTCGGGCGCGAGGACGCGCTGATCTTCGACAGGGAGTTGTCATGAGCCTGAGCCGGGAGCAGATGCTGGTCGAGATGGGGATTTCCCCGCTCTGGGTGCTGCGCGACAAGGCTGCGGCCGAGCCGGCAGGTCCTGACGTCGAGGAAAATACGGCTGCGCCCCCTGTTACCGATGTTCGCCAGCCGGTAGCGCCGACAATACAAGCACCGATGCCTACTGCTGCGGTGGACGGGGCAAATTGGCCAGAATTGGCTCGCCAGGTCGCCGATTGCAAGGCCTGCGGTTTGTGCCAGCAACGCAAGCAGGCGGTGCTCGGCGTCGGCGATCTGAACCCGGACTGGCTGTTCATCGGCGAAGGTCCGGGCGCCGAAGAAGACCTGAAGGGCGAACCTTTCGTCGGCCAGGCTGGCAAGCTGCTCGACAATATGCTGGCGGCGCTCGATATCGCCCGCGGCAACAAGGTCTACATCGCCAACGCGGTGAAGTGTCGCCCGCCGGGCAACCGGACGCCGGAAGCCGCCGAGATGGCCGCTTGCCGTCCTTACCTCGAACGGCAGATCGCCTTGCTCAAGCCCAAGGTCATCGTACTGCTCGGCAAGGCGGCCGTGCACACCATCCTGCATGACGACAAGTCGCTGTCGGCGCTACGCGGCAAGCCATTCGAATACGCCGGTATTCCCGTTGTGGTGACCTATCACCCGGCCTATCTGCTGCGCAACCTGCCGGAAAAAGCCAAGGCCTGGGAAGATCTACTGCTGGCACGCAAGGTTTTGCGGCAACAGTCGAGCCCAGCGCTGCCGTCGTAATCGGGTGGCAATCGCCAATTGGGCGAGCCTTTATGGCTAAGTCGCCAATCTGACGCAGTTGCGCCCGGCACTCTTCGCGGTGTAGAGCGCCTGGTCGGCGCGCTTCAGGATGGAGCCGTAGCCGCTGTCAGCCTCGTGCGTCAAGCTGATGCCGATGCTGGCCGTGATTGGCAGGGGCAATCCTTCGATATCCAGCACTGAGCGTTCGATTTCAGCGCGCAAACGCTCGGCGGCAGCCAGTGCGTTGTCGGCATCGACCTGAGGCAGGATGGCCGCGAATTCTTCGCCGCCGATTCGTGCCAGGGTATCGATTTCTCTCAAAGCCAGTTTGGCCTGCTTGGCGAAATGCCTCAGGACGCGGTCGCCGACGGCATGACCGTAGGTGTCGTTGACCTGTTTGAAGTGGTCGAGGTCGATCATTAGAACCGCCGATGTCTGCGCGTTGCGCTTGCCTCGAAGCAATTCGCGCTCAAGTTCCTCGGTGAAGCTGCGCCGATTGCTCAGACCGGTCAGGTCGTCATGGGTGGCGAGGCGAAACAGTTCTTCTTCTTTCTCTTTGACCTCGATGGCACCGGCAATGATTTCGGCGATGGTGCGCAATACCGGTGCGTCGCTATCCTTCCAGTGCAGTGGAGTGCCACTGCCGGCCAGGGCGAGGAAAAACTCGTAGTGCTTCCCGTGGTTGAGTTGGAGGCCCAGTAGGCTGGTGATACCCAGTTCCTGAAGCTTTTCCTTTGCCTTGTTATGAGGCTGTGACAGGACCTCAAGCGACGGAAGCCAGACGATGCCGTCTTCGTCCTGGCGGCAAAACAGGCTGCTCATGATTGTGTCGTTCAGCGCGGGGGGCTCGCTCCCATCGCCGTATTGGGCGAAGGTTTGCCAATCGGAATTGCGCTCTCCGGGAATGCGGCGTAGCAGGTAGCAATAATTGGCGTGCGCCATCGAAGCCACCAATTTCAGGATCCAGCGGAGCCCTTCATCCAGCTTGCTCCGATCTTGCGCGAGCAGTCGGCGGCCGGCTTCGCTCATGGTGCGTTCGAGTTCCAGGCGATAGCTGATCAGGCGAAAACCATAGACCAGCACGAAGACGACGATGGCGAGCAGGGTGGTGACGATGAGTTCAGTCGTCAGCATGTTCTTGCTCAAGCGGATTTCGACATCTTCCCGGTAGCTGTGAATGCTTTGGGTCAGTTGGGCCAGCCCCTCCGAGTAGTATTTCTTGTCTCGCTCATACGCTTCGCCCAATAGCAGCGCCGATGCCTCGGCGATTCGACCGGCACGGGATAACTCGAAGGCTTGTTTTTCGAAAGCGATAAGGCGCTCGTTGGCTTCGCTGGTTTGCGCCAGCGCCTTCTTGGCCTGCGGGAAGCGCTGTATGGTTTCTCCGATGGCTGCATCGAGTTGCGGTACGGAGCTGTCATAGCGTTGCTGCCATGCGGGATTGCCCGTCATGGCGCCCATGCGGGCGGACATGGTCAGCACTTCATCGTAGTAACGGATGGTTTCGGCCGCCTGCAGAAGCTCCTGAATGTCGAGACGGGTATCGCGATACTGGGAAATGCCGCGATAGGCGAGCGCTCCTGCGGCAGCAAAGAGCAGCAGGATCAGTGCAAGAACCAGCAGATAGCGCGGCTCGAACGCAGCCGCTTTCTTTGTCTGTTCAGCCATTGGGGCGCCCGTTGAGTGCGCGTTGTTGTTTGTTGTTAAGTCTGGCGACAGACTAAAGCGTTCTTATGAAAATTACAAATATGTCATTTGGGAGGGCGCACCTTTGCGGCTTTCATGCCCTGAATATTTCAGCGCAGTAGCCCAATTTCGATCGCGGTGGCGGACCCGACCAGAGTGTCGT
Source organism: Azonexus sp. (assembly GCA_041904995.1). GTDB lineage: Bacteria > Pseudomonadota > Gammaproteobacteria > Burkholderiales > Rhodocyclaceae > Azonexus. Next base: position 301,347 of record JAYRMB010000001.1, on the reverse strand, counting down.
CGAGACTATTGGGGATCTCGGCGTTTCGTTCGTCGATAGGCGTGCGCCCGCCCATGATCTCGGCAAACCGCTGCGGCCAGCGCGGATTGCGTTCGGGTTCGGCATAGCCGGCAGGATAGACGGGTAGCAATGTGGCGGGATCGTATTTGTCGGTGGCGCCGAAGGTGTGCAGCAATTCGTGCGCCAGGACGACCGAGTTCTGCTTGCGTTGCAGCCGACTGGCGAAGGCGTGGACGATACCGACCTGACCTTTGCTCAGGCCGGTCGAATGGGGCAGGCGCGGCATCCGGTCGGGGTCATGGAAAAGGACGAAGAGGCGAACATGCGGCTTGGGTCCGGCGATGGCGTCATGGCGCGATGCCCACCAGCGCAGTTTCAGGCTCCAGACGATGGCGTCCAGTGCGCTGGCATGCTCCGGCGGCAGCGGAGGTTGTTCAGCCAGTGGTGGCGCCACGTTGAGGCTGATCGGGCGCAGTACCGGCTTGTCGTAGCGTTGGCTTTCCGCCTGCATCCATTCGGCGATGTCGGACAGCGATTCGGCATCCAGTCCACGGATGAAGCTTTGCGTGGCGGGGGAGTCGTCGGCTGCGATGGGGTAGATGCCGACATGGATGGTGTGTTCCCAGGCGGTCAGCCGGCTGTTGGCACGCCAGGCGCCGAGGCCGACGGTGAGCAAAATGAACAGCAGGATCAGGATGCGGAGCTTGCGGAACATGCCGTGGCTATTTGCGGTGGGCGGCCATTCCTGGCGCCGGCGTATCAGTGATGTGCGCTGTCGTCCAGATGCTGGACATCGTCGCGTTCGGCCTGGTTGGCCAGGTGGCGCTTGCGGATCAGATACATCAATCCGCTGACGAAGAGGCCGAACAGGGTCAGCACCCAGTAGATCGACAAATCCATCTTGATCATCAGATAGTAAAGCCCGGTCATGATCAGGATGGACAGGTTTTCGTTGAAGTTCTGTACGGCGATGGAGTGACCGGCCCCCATCAGAATGTGGCCGCGATGCTGCAATAGGGCATTCATTGGCACCACGAAGAAGCCGGACAGGCCGCCGATGAGGATGAGCAGGGGAATGGCCAGCCACAAGGTATGCACGAAATTCATCACCAGCACGATGATGCCCATGGCGATGCCGAGCGGAATGACCCGTACCGACTTGCGCAGCGTCACCAGCTTGGCGGCGATGATCGCCCCGAGGGCGACGCCGATGGCGGTGACACCCTGCAGCATCGAGGCCTTGGATAGCCCAAGATTGAGCGCGGCTTCGGCCCATTTGATGACGATGAATTGCAGCGTAGCGCCGGCGCCCCAGAACAGGGTGGTCACGGCCAGCGAAATCTGGCC